>PEUO01000249.1 GCA_002780715.1 Deltaproteobacteria bacterium CG03_land_8_20_14_0_80_45_14 | reverse complement strand
TGAAAAAGAAGGTTTAGATGTAGAGACTGTATCGAATGGGGAACTTGCATTGAATAAGCTTAAAAAAAACTTCTATGATTTAACTATAATTGATCTGAAGATGCCAGGTTTGACCGGAATAGGTTTATATCGAGAGATAGAGAAGAAGAATTTAAAAATGTCAAATAGGATCCTGTTTTTCACAGGGGATACAATCGGTTCAGAGACAATGAAATTCTTTGAAGAGATCCAGGCGGAGTATATCTTCAAACCCTTCGACAATGCTGACTTTCTGAAGAGTGTGAAAAGAATATTGAAAAAGGAGTGAATTGCTTAGAAAATAAGGGTTTCGTTATACGGTCAGGGTAAAGATGCCCGTATCGTTAATAAAAGGCTACGTTTATCGTCTCTTAATTCTTTGCACGTAACCTTAACCCATAACCGAAAGGGGCTTCGTCACCTTAACCTTAACCCAAGCCCTCGGAGTATTTTCATGGTTCGAGGGTGACGAATCCATCATGAAGGATTGCTGATGAATAAATATATTTTGCGTTAAATAAGCCGATAAAGCCAAACCACGAGTGATCGCGGGACGCCTGCCCGCCGTAACGGTGGGGGGTCCGCCGTTCCAGAAATGTGGAGGCGGGGAAAGCCACGGATCCAGGAAGAAACCAAAAAATGGTTTTTTACCTTTAGCCAAGAGCTAAAAATAATCTTTAGTGTATTTGCCATTGCCAATCCCCTGGATAGCCGGGTTGCCGAAGCAAAAGGAATTTTGCAAGACCCGTGGTTTATATTGGCGCGGGTTTTTTTTTATAAGGAAGGAGGCTCGGAATGGAGGAGAAGAAGGTAGGGAAAGAAATAGAATTACAGAAGAAATCTCCCCCGCCTCGGGAAATGGCTAATCTGGGGGATTTAATTCCTGAGCTTGTTTACAAGTTGAATAATCATTTTGCATCCGTGATCGGATATGCTCAGCTCTTATTGTTTAAAATGACCGATCAGGAGGCAAAGGGGTACTTGGAAAGGATTATCGAGGAAGCTCGGCAGGGATCACAAATTATTAAATCAGTCGCCGACTTTGCGAGAAAGAGAAAGCCACAAAAGGAAATAGTGGATCTCAATAAACTAATTAAGATGGCACTCGCAATGGAGGCCCCCAATTTAAGATTTAAGAGGATTGATGTGATAAAAGAATTGTCTCCATCAATTCCACTCACCCAGGGTGATACAAAAAAAATAGAACAGGTGCTGCTAAACCTGATCAATAATGCTCAGGAGGCCATTTCGGAATTTCACGGAGTTGGGAGGATTTGGGTAAAAACCCGAGTGGTTAAAGATCAGATTGAGATAACGATCTCGGATGATGGACCTGGAATAGCAAGCGAAAACATTTCCAAAATCTTCAATCCCTTCTTCACGACTAAGGAAAAAGGAATTGGACTGGGACTTACGACTTCGTTAGATACGATTAAAGAACATAGGGGTACAATGAGGGTGAGAAGCGAATGGGGAAAGGGATCAACTTTCATCATCACTCTTCCAATTATTAAGGTGGAAGGCGAAGAGAAAAAAGAAGGGGAAAAGAGTGTTAAAAAGAGTTTAAAGGGGAAAAAGGGATTGGTGATTGATGATGAACCCTCATTTCTCTATTTAGTTTCTGAATATTTAGAGCGAGAGGGATGTGAGATCATGACGGCAACCGATGCTAAAACAGCTTTAACCATTCTCGAAGATAGAGATTTTGACTTTGTGATCTGCGACATAAGGATGCCGGAGATGAGCGGAATCGAATTTTACAGGATCATAAATGAAAAGAAGCCCTCTTTAAAGGACCGGACCATCTTTTCTACAGGTGATACCCTGGGCGATACTACAAGGGCATTCTTTGAATTGGTAACCAATCCACAGGTGGAAAAACCGTTTAACTTCGATGAATTGAAAGAAGTGATTAAATCAGTCTTGTGATAATGCTATTCATTTTTGGGTTCATCCGATTTTTCAGTGAAGCATTTTGTCCGTTATATCTGTATAGTTGCTAAAACCCGTCCCAGACCTTATATATGAAATTCGATATCAGCGCATCTTATATACCGGATCAGGAGGTCTGAGGTTTGAGACGAGAACATGCAAGGCTTGTTGGGAGGATCATATTTTGCAATCTCCTCGAATATCCCCTAAAAAGGTACAAAAGGATGATCGAAGAGGTTGAAGCATCATTGCTGATGAGTAAAGTTCCGTTGACAGTCAAGCGCCTCTCTCAAATGCGGTCGGATGGCCCGGGAGAGAAAGGCTCATTTAGAGTTATTGCCGAAATCGTCAAAAATGGTCGGGCCCTAACGCTTAGATACACCGATGAGGGTTTTAATAAGATTTATATGGAATGCTCTCGCCCCAGGCGACAACGGACGGGCGAAATCGATCAACTGCTTTATAAATTACGGCGTATCAGCTCAAGGAACGAGCTGACTTATCAAGTCTTGAAGGGAATTATCGAACAGCAAGGCGAATACCTGCGAACAGGCAATCCTCTGGATATGGTCCCCTTAACGCAAGTAGAGCTGGCGAAGGCCATCAGCAGCGAGAATAGGAAGATCCATAATAGCTGGATTTCACGGTTGATTGGCGGCCTTACGTTACTGACTCCTACCGGAGAGGAAAAGGCCATAAAGTTTTTCTTTCCCCGTAAGAAGCAGGTGAACAAGTTCTTCATTAAAGATCTTCTTGACAGGGAAAGGGAGGACATCGTTTCTAACAGAATAGAAAGGCCTTACACTGATGATCAAATAAGGGAACTTCTTCCTTCCTCCCTCTCCCGTTGGTCAGTTGCTCAGTGCCGAAAAGAAATAGGGATTCCTCCTGCAAAGAGAAGACCTTCAGGCTACAAATATCCCCCCTTGACAGCAAATTTTTCGATGCTGTATCCTTTGACCGTTGAGGCGGTTCAGAGTAATGCTCCGGCCACTCCGGGGATTTATGAATTTCGGCTGAAAGGCAAGGAGATAGAGTATCCCAATGGCAAGACACCCATTATCTATATTGGAAGCGCCAGAAATATTAAAAAGAGATTGAGAGACCATATAGGGAAAAACAGCAAAAATGGCAGGATAAGGGGCTTCTTAAAAAACCACGAATGTTCCTTCAGATATATCGAGCTTTCAACCCTGCATTTTCAAAAAAATATGAAGTGGAGAGAAGAGGAGAAAAGATTATATAAATTGTTTGTTACTACTTATGGTTCGGCCCCTAAATGTAACAAGGTGAAACCATGGATCCAGCACTTTTAAAAAGAACCATTTCCTATCTCTAATGGGGCAAACCCCGCACCCCTGGGGCTGGCGGAGCGAGGCCGGGGAAGAAGGGGGCTTTACGGGTGCGGGGTAAAACCGGGAGGAAACAGATGAATATCAATTTAAAAGATAGGACCATCTTTACCAAGATACTCTTAGGGTTTGTGCTGCTCCTCGTATTGGCGGCCCTCATGGCGGGGGTTTTGTTCTACAGCCTGGGCAGTGTGATCGGGGCTCTACGCCAGATCACGGAACAAAACGCCCCTTCCATACGGTATCCCACTGGGGTGGAGAGATACGCCCTGAGGGCGATCCTGAATGAGAAGACCTATCTGCTACTCGAAAAGAAAGAGTTACACGAACAGGCCATGAGGGATATTCAGGAGATATACGCCAACCTGGATAGGATGGATGAAGTGGCGGCTAAATATAGCGATCAGGGTCTCCTTCAGAAATCCAGGGATGTCCGCCAGGCCATAGAGAGATACCAGGGATGCTATAATCGCGGGATAGACCTTCTAAAAGAGAATCAGAGGTTAGCGGACAACATGAGAATGTTAGGGAGAAAGGTGAGCGATCTTTCTCATGACCATACAATTAAGCACCAAAGGTTGCTAAAAAAGGCTATTACCGATGGTATGGATCAAAAGAAATATATTGAGGGATTACTCCTGTGCAATGAAATTGAAAAAGCGGGCCTGGAAGCAAGGAGGGAGGAGAAAAATGTTTTATTATACAAAAAACAAGAACATTTTGAAAAATTTAAAAGCCATATTGCCTCTATGATGAAAATTCTCAAAGAAGTAAGCAGGGTGGATTATGTTGCCGAACATCAACCCTTGATCGAAGAGACCCGCAGAGCAGCGGAGGAATACATTGCAGCAATAAAAAAGTGGATCGCCAACGACAATGAGTTGAGAAACATACTCCCTGAAATGCACAACATAGGGCTTAGAGTGCAGGAGACTGCCCAGGCCATCCAGGAGGCCGGCTGGCAGGGGATGGATACGAGTAAAGCGATCGCTGTTATTAAGACGAAAAAGGCGATCATTACCGGTACTGTTGTAGCCCTAATCACTCTGGTCACAGGCATTTTGGCCGCTTTTTTCATCGCCCGGGGTATAGCCGCTCCCATCAAGGAATTAAAGCAGGCGACAGGTAAAATAGCCGAAGGTGATCTGAGCGGGCGGGTAGAGATCAGGTCTTCGGATGAGATGGGAGAGCTTGCGATTTCATTTAATAAGATGGTGGAAAGCCTGCAAAATACTATGGTCTCTCGGGATTATTTTGACAATATTATTAAATCTATGATGGATACACTCTTCGTGCTGGATAAAGAGGCCAAAATACAGACCCTGAACCCGGCTACCTGTCACCTGTTAGGCTACACAGAAAAAGAGCTTATCGGGCAGCCTGCAAGCATTCTTTTTGCAGAAGAAGAAGAAGAAGAAGAAGAATTCAGGGTGTTCCAGTTTTTCCTGGAACCCCAAAAGGCAGGAGTCATTCAACCCCAAGATACCATCCGCAATCGTGAACTCACCTATAAGACCAAAGATGGGCGACTCATCCCCATGTTATTTAATGCCAGTGTAATATGCGATAAAACGGGCAATATCACAGGGGTCGTGGCGGGAGCCAAGGATATCACAGACCTGAAGCTTGCGGAGGCAGAGATAAGAAAAGAGAAGACTTTTTCTGAAAATATCATTGCCACCATCCCGGACCCTTTGCTTGTGCTCGATAAGGATTTGAGGATAAAGAGGGCAAATCGATCCTTTTACAAAGTATTTGGTGAAGAGCGCGAAAAGGCGATAGGCGCTCGTATAACCGATATATTGGGAGATGGGGATGGAAGGCTCAGCGCCAGGCTAACCAGGCTTTTGGGAACTAAGGATAATATAGAGTACTTTGAGATTTATTATCAATCAGATAAACAGGGGGAAAGAATATTTCATATAAAGGCGAGAAACATAATTTTTGCAGCAGAAGAAGAAGAAGAAGAACTGCTCGTGATAACAGACATTACTGAGCGTAAGCGGGCGGAGCAGGCCCTGCGGGAATCGGAGGAGAAGTACAGAAGCTTGGTAAATAATATTAAATTAGGCATATTTAGAAGCACACCGGGACCTCACGGGAAATTTATCGAAGTTAATTTAGCCATGGAAGAAATGACCGGTTGCTCAAGAGACGAATTACTTTCAATGAATGTATCAGACCTATATCTGCGTCCGGAAGAGAGGGAAAAGGTTGTTCAGGAAGTGGCTACTGTGGGAGGGAAGACAACAAGAGAGCTAAATTTTAGGAAAAAAGACGGCGCTGAAATAGTGGTATCAGATACAAAGGTTGCTGTAAGAGATAACACTGGAAGGGTTCTATATTTTGATGGAATTATCGAAGACATCACCGAGCGTAAGCAAGCGGAACAAGAAAAGGCAGCTCTTGAGGAGCAGTTTCGCCAGTCTCAGAAGATGGAGGCCATCGGGAGTTTGGCAGGAGGCGTTGCCCATGATTTCAACAACCTTCTCACCATCATCAAGGGGAACAGTCAGCTTTCCCTGACGGAGATGAAAGCGGACGATCCTCTGAGGGAAAACATCGAGGAGATTGATAAAGCGTCGGACCGGGCAGCCACTCTTACCCGGCAGCTTTTAGCCTTCGGCAGGCGTCAGATATTGGAGATGAGGGTATTGGATTTAAATACCACTTTGAGGGACCTTGAGAAGATGCTGCGCCGGATCATTGGAGAGGATGTGGAGTTGGTCACATTCATGGCTGAGGATTTGGGAAATGTCAAGGCCGATCCCGGACAGGTGGAGCAGGTGATCATGAACCTGGCGGTCAATGCGAGGGATGCGATGCCGAAAGGAGGAAAACTGACAATTGAGACGACCAATGTGGGGTTGGATGAGGAATATGCCCGAAAACATATCTCTGTAAAGCCAGGCTCTTACGTGATGCTTTCGATCAGCGATACAGGAATAGGGATGGCCCCAGAGGTTAAAGGACGGATCTTTGAGCCCTTCTTTACGACCAAAGAGAAGGGTAAAGGAACAGGTCTGGGTCTTTCTACGGTTTACGGTATCATCAAGCAGAGCGGGGGGGACATCTGGGTTTATAGCGAACCGAGCCAAGGGACAACGTTTAAGATCTACTTCCCACGAGTGGATGAACCTTTAGATGAGGTGGGGAAAAAGGGAGTGGAAGGGGAACTCCCTCGCGGTAACGAGACGATTTTGTTAGTGGAAGATGAGGAAGAGGTTCGAAAGTTAGCTGCACAAGTCCTAAGGAAGCAGGGATATAAAGTTTTGGAAGCGTCCCATGGGAATGATGCATTGCTCGTCTGCAAACAACATGAGGGACCTATTCAGCTAATGGTAACAGACGTGGTCATGCCCGGGATGAGCGGCTGCGAACTTGCAGAAAACTTATTATCACTTTATCCTGAGATGAAAGCGCTTTATATGTCGGGCTATACGGACAATACGATTGCCCATCATGGTATCTTAGAACCAGGTTTGCATTATATTCAGAAACCTTTTTCAGTAGAAGGGCTGGCAATAAAAGTCAGAGAGGTGTTGGACAGATAAAATGGGGTTTAAAATTCATCTCCACACAATTATACCCAACTTCAAGGTTAAAGTTTATTAAGAGGATCCCTTGCTTTCAATTACAAAATCCAATGAGGTTATATCCTCATTTATCCATTTAGTAAGGGTAGAGTTTAAGGGGTCATTATGATAATTTTCCAACACTTCCCTCGCCTTTTGAGGAGACCAGAGTAAAAGATTTTTCTTGGCCCTGCATTCAGGTATATCCTGATAGTTTCCTTGAGATACCACAACCAGAGCTTCGTATACTGTCATCAGTTTTTATCTTTTACCTCTAGGTTTCGATAAGAGTTTAACAAATTGAGATAGAAAATCAACAAGAATTTAAGGGATTGCTTCTAAATTCTGGCGCTAAATATTAGGTAGCAATGGGCTCTAAATGTTCTCCCAACTTGAGCAATTTCAAAAGGTCCAAACCCGAATCCCAAGGCGTCCCCTCCAAGGCGACACTATAAACCTTTGGAGACAAATGGGTGAGATTTTTTCCAAACCACTTGCGATGTTTTTTGTAAATCTGTTAAAATATTAAGTTGTTAATATGTTAAATTGAATTTTATGTCTAGACGATGTTCAATTTGTGGACGCGGTCCGCAGAAAACCACTTCTCGTTCGCATTCAAATATTGCTACCAAAAAGTGGCAATATATAAATTTACAGTCAAAAAAGATTTTAGGCAAGAGGATAAAGATTTGCACCAAATGCATGAAAGCTTTAAAAAATAGAAAAACGCTTATTAGTAATTAAAAATCATAATTAAAATACAAATTAAAAAATTTTAATTTATCTTCATTTTTGTTTTTTAATAAAATTATATTATTTAATTACGAACG
>PEUO01000239.1:7385-7860 GCA_002780715.1 Deltaproteobacteria bacterium CG03_land_8_20_14_0_80_45_14 | reverse complement strand
GAGGAGAAGAAGATCGAACACGTCATCCCTTATAGGCGGTTGAAGGGACGTGAGAACCCTCCGGACGTCCTCACCATCAAGGACCGCATCGACGTGGAGGGGCCCGAGTATCTGCGCTGCATCTACAAACGGTTGAGAGCTATGTCTGAGAGCTTAAACGGGAGGGTGAAGACACGGCTGGCCTACAGCAGGTTCACCTGGCAGGGACTAGACAACGCCTCAATCCACGTGGCCATCATATTCTGCATCGTGTACGCCGCCGTAATAGCCGCCTACCGCATTGGTAGACCCGAGTTCAGGTACAGCATCGCCCACTTTGCCTAACACCCTCCAGAGATGGACAAGGTAAAGACAGTGGATACTATACATGATGCTGGATCCGAAGACCCTTCAGCCGCCATCTAATGCTGGTTGCAGGAGCGAAAAGAGGGCCAACCCACATTCCAACCCAAAAAACAAACAAAAAAAAGAAAAC
>PEUO01000239.1:0-7372 GCA_002780715.1 Deltaproteobacteria bacterium CG03_land_8_20_14_0_80_45_14 | reverse complement strand
ACACCATCCAAAACAATTATTGAATTCGCCCACGCACAGCGCACATAAACTCCAAGCCGTACAAAAGACTAATATTCCGAAAACATGTAGTCTAAGATGGTAGAGTTCGCGCAACACGGACGATAATATAAGTTTTTAGAGTGCAAAGCAAAATTCTTATCCAGCCTATTATCATTCTCTACATAATAAAAGAGTAGGTTGTGATAAACATGAGAATCCGCAAGATCGAAATACAGAACTACAAAAGTTTAAGAAATGTGTCTCTTGACCAAATAGGAGACCTCGTTATCCTAATAGGAGCCAACAATGCTGGGAAAACCAGCTTGCTTGAATTACTAAATAGATGTGACGGGGGTATAGCGGTATAAGACAGGAGGTGTCGATAGAGGCCATAGGCCTCACGAGGAAGTTCAAAAAACTCGTTGCTGTAGATCACATAAACTTTCAGGTTTACTCTGGCGAGATATTTGGTTTCCTCGGTCCAAACGGCGCTGGAAAAACCACAACTCTTCGCATGCTTTGCACGCTCTTGACGCCTACTGAGGGAACGGCGAGGGTGGCAGGGTACGACGTTTTGAAGGAGTCAGCGGAGGTCCGCAAACGGATTGGGATAGTTTCTGATGGGGTTGAGCTGTACGATGACCTCACACTCAGGGAAAACCTAAAGTTCTTTGGGAGACTTCATCGCATCCCTAGGGAAAAAAGAGGGAGAAGAATTAAGGAGCTGCTCGAGTTCATCGGACTGATAGATCGAGCCGACGATATTGTGGCGACCTACTCAAGCGGCATGAGGAAGAGGGCGCTTATCGCCGTCGCGTTAATCAACGATCCAGAAATACTGTTCCTAGACGAGGTAACATCCGGTCTAGACCCTGAAACAGCGGTGGCGGTCCGAGATTTCATGAGAAATCTTTGCAGAGAGGGAAAAACGGTCGTTTGGACAACCAACTACATGGAGGAGCCGGAGAAGCTCTGCAACAGGGTTGCGATAATCCATCAAGGCAAGCTTCTGGCGGTAGACACCCCTGAAAACATAAAGAAGCTCGCCGAAGAAGTTGAAGTTGTGGAGGTTGTCGTTGAAAATCTCAGAGGTGAAACTTTCAAAAAGATTAGGGAAGTCGAGGGGGTTCAGCAAGCCTCTCTTTCCGAAAACAGGCTTAGAATAGTTTCCTCGGATTCTGAAGAAGTTTTGCCAGAGATTCTGAGCAAAATCGTAAACGATCGAGGAGTAGTTAAGGGCGTTAGAAAGACCAGAACAACCCTTGAGGAGGCGTTCATTAAATTAACAAGGAGAGGAATGAAATAAAACAAGCCCTAGTCGACCCCCTGCTGATCGCTAAGAAGGAAATAATTCAGCTTTGGCGCAATAAAAGTTCCTTGTTCTTCACCTTCCTCATACCTATCTTGATAATGCTGGCCTTTGGGATGGCTGTCCCGTCAGGGGGGCAAGAGACGCCCGTTCCTGTCGCGATCTGTGACCTAGACCAGACTTCTTATTCAAAGCTTTTCGCCGACCTTATTCGAGATTCACACGACTTCGATGTTGTTAGAGACGTGTCAAGCGTTGATGAGGCAAAGGAGCTGATCGAGAGGGGTGAGTTTCCAGCAGCAATTATTATACCCAAAGGGTTTCAGCAACGTATCCTAAGCCCCGAACCATCACTAGAGATAACACTAGTTCTGGACGAATCAAAGGCCATGATTCCTTCAATGGCAGAAGCTGGACTGGCACAAATTGCTGGGAAATCTTCGTTTGGAGTAAAGGTCACAATAAACAGAGAAAGTGTAACGCCTAGTGGAATAGAGTTGTCTGGACGTGCTGCCATAAGTTCGATAGTCATGGGAATAGCACTTGTGTACAGCTGTTTCGACGACATCGCGGGCGCGATGGCTCGCGAACGTGAGAGAGGCACGTTAAGCAGACTTTTCTTAACCCCAATAAGTCGTTGGTCTATCTTTCTCGGAAAGACATTATCTAGTATATTGTTGACACAGTTCAGAACAACCATTCTCTTAGCGATTCTAGTTTTCTACCTCCAGACTCCAGTTATTGGGAACCCGTTGCTCATATACCTCATCACCTCACTTATTGCCACGACTACAATCGCCCTCGGATTCGCGATTTCAACTCGACCTATAAGCGGGAGAAGCGTGGTCATCTTGGAGTTCGCCCTTATGGTGCCCCTCCTCTTCCTAACTGGCGTCCTCCGCCCACTGGAAATGATGCCGAAAGCGACGCGATGGATTGCAGAGTTAATCCCCTACACCTACGGTAACGACGCGTTAAGAAGGGTGATTCTTCTTGGTCAAGGGTTTGAATTCATCTGGGTTAATCTGGCAATACTCGCCGCGTACTCAATGCTTTTATTCGCTGTCGCTGCGGTTATCCTGAAGAGAAAGATCATGTAGCGGATTCTGCAACGCCTGATCAGGATGAAGCTGGAGAAAGAGTCGTCGGATGCGAGAGGACATAAAAGTCTCGCTGAAAACTTACGCGCGCACTTTCCAGCAGAGCGTTTATGCGTGCTTGTAAGGGTGGCTGCTCAATAGTCTGGACTATTGCCGTGTGTTTAGCTTGAACTATAGAGTTAAGAGTTTATTTTGCGTTCTAAGCTTGCATGTTCACGCTCCAAACGTCTGCAGTTGCAGTATAGTCGCAACTATTGCCGCGGTTAAAGTCTCAACTATAGCAAGTGTTTCAGGCGTAGCCCTTGGGCTGATTTGGGTCCCTATAGATTTTTCTTTTGGGACCCGAAACTTCCGATTTCAGTCTCTCTGATTTGACTGTCAATAAAATTTTTCTTTTGACTGTCAAAACTAAGCCTCTTGCAAGAGGTCCATCTGAGAAAAAGCCCGCTGCAGCTATAGTGAAGATTAAACACACGGTAATAGCGTCACTATTAAAAACGGAATAGTGCGCACTATAGTGCCAAGCGTTTAAACTCTGCTCTAAACGTCTGCAGTTTTAATATAGTGTTGACTATCGTTGCGGTTTTAGTCGCTGCTATAGGCTAAACGTAGAGGGGGAAGGGTGTGAAAAACGTAGGGGGTATCGTTTTTGGCAGGTAAAACCTCTCGCAAAAACTAACTTGTTAGTTTAGACGCTAACATATTTGGATACTAATAAAGTTCATACATTAAAACTATATTTTTTTCAGAAATGAAAGCTGCGAAGCACATTCTTAACGTGTTAGTTCTGGTTGTTCATAATCGTGGAATGTTGAAAAGAGGGGTAGGATAATCATCAATTTATTTCAGCTTGGGCATGGTTGCATGTTTAAGCGGGCTTGAAGTTAAAAGTGTCACTAAAAAAATTTAAAGTGACACAAATCGTTAAAGCCAAGGAAATTTTGGGTTTTGACGAGTTTGTTTTGCGGTATGTTGATGCTTTCATCCAAATGCTTTCCTACAAAGCGGAAGAAGCTGGTGGGAAAGTTGCAATGCCCGTGAGGGCTATAGGGGGCTATATTCTTAGCAAGTTAGTTCACGTTTGTTGAACACAGCTGTTTTTGGGCTTAACTGTTTGTTTCCAGCAGGGAGACGCAGTGTTTATTTTCTCTTTTTGTTCACGAAGTTTTAGGGAAACGTCCAGCTCAAATAATATGTGACGCGATCATGCTTGTAGGTGAAGAAACGCGGAGAGAGTGGGGCATACCGCTGCAGGCTTGGGTTTTGGCAATCTGCTTCCTAAACTATGCTGGGCTGCAACGGGTGCGTTCCCCTCAGCCTTTAACACCTTCCGAAAGGCGTCATCTAAGGCTTGCTGCCCACTGTCCAAAAGGTGGAGAAGTTCATGGCGGCAAAGAAGACTGTGGCCGTTGCCCCATGGTGGGTCAAAACAATGTTCTGTGTAATCATATGTAGATATCCAAGAGACAAATCGTATCCATGGTGGCGACGGCTCTAAACCTGTTGTTGTTGACTATTTCCAGCCGGTTCCTGTACGGTCCTAACCACACAAACATTAGTAGACCCGTTCACGCAGGCTTAACTGATATTTAGATTCGCGAAACCTATTCACGCTCCGCAATAGCTTACGCCTTAGCCTGCTGACTTTCTCCAAACTCCAAAGCGGGTGTGGATGCCTCCTCAAAAGCCAGTATTGACCGTCGATGAGGCGGTATAAGAGCCAAAGCTCATCCGGGCTAAGGCGAGGCCTAACAAACTTTTTGTCAACCCAAACGGTTTGTTCGCTCATTTTTCGGCACCTTTCCCCCAAATCGGACGGTTTGCTGGTTCATGGCTCGGCACCAATTTACGGTGTAGTAAATGTTGCTTCGGCGCCATTTAACATTTTTGAGCCTCAAATAAAATTTTCTTTTGACTGTCAAAAGAGAAGACCTATTCTCTCGTTGTTCACTCCACCATGCGCCAAGCGTAGCAGAGCATCTCTACGCTTAGGGTTTAACTCTGTGTTTCGCCATCTGTAGCATGACTTTTCCAGGGGATCCACCGTTAAGCGCCACAGGCTGCACCAAGCCGTTCTGGTCTCGGGAAGTCCTCTGCTCTCGCGCTCAAGAATGCTCATGGGACCCTTCAGCTCATTAAGCCTCTTTCTCACCTCCTGGGTTAGCTTGATTGAAACGCTGCAGTGGCGGCACTCACCGCAATAGCGTGTCAGAAGCCTTAGCCTCCAACCTTCTCGCTTATTTCTTTTAGGCGCTTGGCTACTTCATCGCCTTTCCAGCTGAGCCTGTTGATTCTCCCGGGAGGCAGAAGCTCGCTTTCAACCAACCCTTCCTCATGTAAAGCCTTGATCAATTCACTGCACCACTAGTGACTGTCTGGAACAAAATCATGCAACCACTTAATTGTTTTTTTAAGCTTAAAATGGACATGTGTCCCGCACATCCCCTTTTTTTTGTTTTTGCGCTGTTTTCTTGTTTGGTTTTTCGGCTGCAGACCTGTTCCTGGGCCCTTTTAGGAAAAGGACTGCTTGCGACGTACATCCTTAGAGTAGAGTAGAGGTGTCTCGGGCCTCCTTGTAAGCTATGTCGTCTTTCTGAGATATATCCTTAGAGATATCCCCCCCCATGTACTCCGCAACGCAAATGTTTCCCGGGAAATAATGGACAAGTTGCCTCGGGCAAGCAGCTGCTCTGCGACGTACATCCCAAACAAAGTCTCGATTACAATTGACTTTGGCCCATCCACCCCTTGCAGGAACTTTCACACGTGTGATAGAGCTTAGTAAGATTTCAGAAAGACATGGCCCCTCAATGTACTCCGCCGTGGAAACAGATCCTTGTGTGTGGCGACGGTTGAGTGAAAATGTTCATGCAGGGGCTTTCCGGCCAGCAACATTACAGCTCTTTTAATTTTAGCCTTTTCGTCTTTGAACCGAAAATGGGCGTGAAAACTTAGCCATTTTACCTACCCTCTATCCCTCTAGGTTTTTTGGGTTAGGAAGATACCTGTGATTGTTCCGATCAACCCTGAGATTACATTGAAAACAGTCAACTTTCTGCACGAAAAAGGCCTGGGTAACCTCTCAAAAAACCGTTAAGCTGCGACGCGCGCGGGCGGATTAAATAATTGGTGTAAAATGGTTATAATTCTTATTTTCGGATTTGGGGGCAGTTTTGAGGCGCGCAGTTCTTCTTTGTTTCTTTGCAGTAGCCGCCCTTCTCGAACCTGCAGAGGTGCCTCAGACGAGTGAACTGTAGCGTTACGAGCGTCTCGTACGGGTTTTGAAGTGCGGCGGTCACCTGCTTTGTCGCTGTGGGTGGAACATGGTAGGCGAATTTGGGTCTTCCCAGACTGTTTGAAGCCATTTTCTCCTTAACAACAAGGCCCCGAGCTACCAGCCGGTCAAGATGATGTTGCAGAGTGTTATGGCTGAAGCCCACTTCGCCCAAAAGTGCAGCGAAAGTTCTTGGTTTCCCGTCCTTAAGCGCAGCCAAAACGCGTTCGTCAAAGAAGTCCATTGCGGGCTCAAATAAGCAAAAACGGACTTATAACCATTTTTAACCATTTATTTAATTCCCCCGCGCGCAAAATGTTCCGCAAAAGAAAGTGAACCTAAAGTGCACTCGTACTTCCCAAAAGCTTGCTCAAATATAAATAGGAGAGTGAAGTGGAGTTTCTCCCGACTTTCCCCCGCAAACTCCCTCTTTTTTCTATTTCTGCGTTTAGCATTACGAGAGGTTATCACAACTTGCGAATGGTAGCCCGGGATAGCTTCAAATATCGGTTTAAAATATCGGGGTTAGGACAAGATTTTGCACGATTTCTGAAAACTGTCCACAAGATGGGCTTAAAATATCATTTTAATGCGGCCAAACGCTTAAAGTTTGGCTTTAGGCTACTTTGCCTTGCCTGCGTAGCGTCGTCAAAGTTTTAGATGGAAGAGTTTAATGGCATTTTCGCTGAATATCTTGTCTTTGGTCTGCCTTTCCATTTCCAGCGATTCTATAAGCTCAACATGTTTCCTTATGCTGCACATGGCGTAGTCCGTTCCAAATATGATGTTGTTCGGACGTTCGCTTGTTGTTAGAAGCAAGACCTTTTTTATCTTAGCGAGACCCGTGTTTGCAATGACTTCTTCGTCCGCTAAGCCTGAAGTGTCGAAGTATATGTTTTTGTAAGCCTTCGTCAACTTGTAACAACATTCGACTCTGGGGTAGAAGTAGTGTGCAATAACTATCTTAAGCGCAGGGAATTTGTCTGCAATCTTGATTATGAATTTTGGGTCGTTGTATTTAGCTTGTTCTGGGTGTTTTAGACTCGCCCCTGTGTGGATAACTATTGGCAAATCATGTTTGATGCACAACTCGTAAGCAGGAAGAAGCCTCTTATCTGTTGGGTAGATAGTGTCGTGCCCTGGGAAGATTTTGATTGCAACAATGCTTCCAGCTTGAAATAGTTGATCAAGTTTCTGTGTCTGTTCAAGGTAATTCCGTTTCTGAATATCTAGGGTTCCCATCACGTACAATTGTCTGTTGCCTTTTACGAGCTGCAGAACTTCGTCTAAACTGCCTATTTCCGACTTTGGAGTGTTGTCCGGTATCAATATAGCGTAGTCTACCCTACTTCTACGAAGCTCCTCAAGCAACTCTTCCTTGGACTTTTCAAGCGTCCTCGTTTTCTCCAAGGAAGGTAGATGTTGGTGACAGTCAATTATCATCGTATCAACGCGTCCAAAATATGCTTTGGATTATATTAAATGTTCTTTGGGACCACCATGACGAAAACCTGTTTGAAGCCCTGGAGTGAGATGGTCCTCAAATAGTATAAGGGTGAAGTTAAAGCACGCCAGTTTCTCAATGTAAAAATCTTAAGAAAATCTTATGGTAGCCCGGGAGTTACCGCTCCCAAACTGTAATTTATACTAAGACCCCTTTTTTATTAAGTTTGGTTAGGCGTTGGGATA
>PEUO01000024.1 GCA_002780715.1 Deltaproteobacteria bacterium CG03_land_8_20_14_0_80_45_14 | reverse complement strand
GTCAGAATGGGGATGGAGGATTTGGGTTTTATCCTGAAACGACCTCCTATATGGAAAACACTTATTGTGCCCTTGAAATTTTATCGAAGCTTAACTCTTTCCCTATGCAGCTTGATCTCTGTCGGAAATATATTCTTGGTTGCCAGACAAAGAACGGAGGGTTTGGGAGAGCTCCCTCCAGTTTTCCATTTATTGAAAGCACATTTCATGCCATTTCGGGATTGTTTCTTCTGGATGAAATGGAGGCAAGAGAGGGATGATAGATCAGTCTCTATCGGAGAATAGCAAAACGATCTCAAAACGAACTGCTCTCAGGTTTGTCGTTCTTCTTGGAGTTGTAAGCCTCTTTGCGGATATGACTTATGAAGGGGCTCGAAGTGTCGCCGGCCCGTACCTGGCCATCCTCGGAGCAAGTGGAACGGTAGTGGGGGTAGTTGCAGGGTTCGGGGAATTGATCGGATACGCCCTACGCCTCGTTTCCGGATATATCAGTGACCGGACAGGGAAGTATTGGGCGGTCACACTGTTTGGATATTTCGTGAACCTTTTGGCTGTTCCTCTCCTGGCCTTGGCGGGGCGATGGGAAATTGCCGCCCTTCTCATGGTTGCGGAGCGAATGGGAAAAGCAATTCGTAATCCCTCGCGTGACGCCATGCTTTCGTATGCTACCCAGGGCATAGGACGGGGATGGGGTTTCGGGTTGCATGAGGCAATGGATCAGATCGGCGCGATCCTTGGTCCGCTTATCGTTGCGGGAGTCCTCTATCTTCAGGGAGGTTATCGGACAAGCTTCGCTATTCTGCTCATCCCAGCTCTTTTGGCATTGGCTGTGCTCCTTGTGGCACGAGCGCTCTATCCTCACCCACGGGATTTGGAGGGAGTTTCTGTTGAATTAAAAACGAGGGGATTTCCACGTGTGTTCTGGCTTTATCTTGTTGCGGTCTCATTGATTGCGGCAGGCTATGTGGACTTCCCGCTCATCTCCTATCATTTTGAAGAACTATCCATTGTGTCCAAAATCTGGATTCCTGTTTTTTATGCGGTTGCCATGGGGGTTGACGCCCTTTCAGCCCTTTTCTTTGGCCGCCTTTTCGACCGGGTGGGTCTTTCAATCTTGATTGTCGTTTCATTGCTCTCCTCGGTTTTTGCTCCTCTGGTCTTCTTAGGGGGGTTTTATTTGGCTCTTGGGGGAATGGCCTTATGGGGTGTGGGGATGGGGGCACAGGAGTCGATTATGAGGGCGGCTATTGCAGAAATGGTTCCGATGAATAAAAGGAGCACAGCCTATGGGATTTTTAATGCGGGTTTTGGACTATTCTGGTTTTTAGGCAGCGCATTAATGGGGATTCTTTATGATGTCTCGATTCCCTCTCTTATCGTATTCTCGGTTGTGATGCAGCTTGCCTCTATTCCGTTCTTCATATCGATCAGAAAAAAGCCAAGATGATTTTTGAAGAGGGCGGGATGGAAGCAAAAGATTCAAAACCTCTCTTGCGGAGAATTAATGCTTAACCCGAATCAAAAGAGATTTTTAATGATTACCTTAGGAGTGGTAGAAGACGAACTCAGGCGTCTTAAAGAACTACTTCGAGACGAAAGAGAAGAGGGGTTATTTTCCCGCATTAAAGATGACATCGGTCTGGAAGAAAAGAACCTTCTTAATGAAAAGATCGACTATTTGATCGTGCACCTGATTAATTTGAAGAAACTTTTTGACTTGAGTGAAAGCGAGTTTGTTCTGCGATATATCGTAAAGGCCACCTCGGTTTATCTTTTAATACAATTGGAAGAAACGATGTCCTGTAGATTGAAGGGGCGCGGCGAGATCACGCCAGAGCTAAAAGAAACCTTGGACCCAAAATTGAATGAGATGAGATCGGTTCTTCGCCAGATGGAATCGATGGTTTGACTCTATTTGATAGAAGTGTGTTGGGAGCCTTGATGGAAAGGAGTTTGCGAGTTGCAACGGATTATCGCGGTTGTCTGATCTGTCATGTATTGGACAAAGACGAGACCGATTATATGGCAAGCCTGCAATATCAAACGATCAAAGACGAAAGGGTGCGGCAGGGTGTTGTCTCGTCAAACGGCTACTGTAATTTCCATTTTCACCAGATGGCCCGGTTGGCAAGCCCGATGGGGAACGCTGTCCTTGGAAAGGGCCTAATTGAGCGAGAAATCGGGGAAATGGAGCATGGATCTTTAGAATCAAATTGGGAAATTGATTGTCTGGTTTGCCGCTATGTGGCGGAACGTGAAGAGGTTTATCTAGAAGAACTTCAGATCCTTCTCACAGATAAAGTGTTTCAAAAAGAGTATGAAGGATCTGATGGGTTGTGCCGGATTCATCTAAAAAAAGTTTTGAATTCGGTAGAAGACGTATTATCTCGGTTTCTCCTGAAAACTCAAGTGATGCATTTGAAGCTTTTGAAAGTAGAACTGGATACCTTCATATCCAAAGTGAGATCGACTTCACGGGATATGGGCTACGAGAAGAATTCCTGGTGGGTAGCAATCGAGAAATGGGTAGGGAAAAAAGGGTTGAAAGTGAAATGAGCTTGACAGAATTCCGTTACCTGAAGGGTCTCATGTGGGATCGATTTAACCATGAAGCATTTTGAATCGGAGAGAACTTCTGCGAAATCACAAAATTGGCGATCCAGCGGTAGAGAACCTTACGTCTTCCGTGCAGACAAACCAGGCGATCTTTTTGGTGTCCATGCAGACCTTATGGAGAAGACTCTTAGCCGTGATGAAGGATTGCTCTATCTTCTTTACGCCCCTATTTTTCCGGAGAAGAAAGGCCCCTTTGGGCTCCATGCAACGCCTGCTTCTCATGCTGTTGCAGCTACGAAACACCAATGGAATTCTTGTGTCAACTAATTTTGGATTCATTCATGCTACAGATGAACCATGTATCAGGCCAAAAATATTCAGTTTTGGGGTCAACGTGTCCTGTGTTGCCTTTGATGCTTTGAAGTCAGCCCAGTTGGTGAAAAAAAGGATATATGGAAAGCTTTTGCCCTTTTTGCGACTGGAGATTGCGCATGGGCAAGTGTCCCTTGATTTCGATATACCATTTGACGAAAGCAATTTAAAGGATGCTGAGGACCTTGTCTATTTTCTGACCAAGAATGTGCGAGTAGAGGAAGAAGCATGTATTTTGTAGGTCGAGAAAAAGAGATAGGGGAAATTAAGCAGGCTCTCCGGGAAGGAGAGAATGTGATCGTCTCGGGCAAATATGGGATGGGACGCACGAGCCTCGTCAAACATATAGCAGGTGAGATGAAAGACCAATGGCGGTTCGTTTTTGTGGATTTTTCCAAGACCCCCGGGAGTGTATGTAATCATCTATTGGCCGAATTGTTCCCGATGCATGGATTTGATCGTGAACATCTGAGATATAGACCCAGTCGATTTCGAATCGCAACCCTTGCTTTAGAAGATAACAGGAAGCATGTCGTCGTGTTGGACAATGTCTCGAAACTTTCAGTTCAAAAGCTTGACCTGATCCGATACCTCACCTGGGAAAAACGATTCCAATTTGTCTCGATTGTGGAGAATTTTTTGCCATCTGATGGCCTTTTTCGATTACGTGTCTGGATGAACCCCTCGATCCTAATTACACTTCACCATCTCAGTACATCGAATGTAGTTCGGTTCTTTCAACAATTATCCAAAGAACATCAGTTGGGCTGGACGGAAGGCCGGATTAAGAACTTAGCTGAGGTCACAGGCGACTATCCACTGAGAATGCAAGAAATCGGGCTCAGGGAGCTTGCTGGAAAACAAAGGTGCGGAGGTCATAAATGACACGAATTATTTTGGTAAGACATGGAGAGACAGAATGGAACCGGGTGGAGCGTTTTCGAGGCCGTGCTGATGTACCCTTGAACGGAACCGGACTGTTCCAGGCTCAAGCAACAGGGCGACGCATTGCTGACGAATGGAGACCCGTGGCGATCTATTCGAGTCCGCTTTCACGGGCTGTCAAGACGGCTGAGGCCGTGGCCTGGCATTTTGATCTTCGGGTTGAGATCCACCCAGGTCTAATCGATATTGACTATGGGGAGTGGCAGGGATTGACCCCCGCTGAGGCCAAAGAACGATGGCCAGAGGTAGTAGATGCTTGGTACAATGCTCCCCACACAGCACATATTCCGGGCGGTGAAACGTTGGGCGAGTTACGTGCCCGTGGCCTTAAGACAGTGAATGAGCTATCTATGCTTCATAGGGGCCAGACAATTGTGCTGGTGAGCCACACAGTTGTTAATCGCATCATCTTGTTAGGTGTTTTAGGGCTTGGCAACGACCATTTCTGGCGATTGAGCCAAGACACGTGTGCCATTAACGTATTTGATGCGGAGGGTGGCGTATTTACCATTGTGAGACTGAACGACACATGTCACCTGCGTTCAAGGATATAATCCGGCTTAGAGTTGTTCATCTGTCGGATGAAACCATGACGGCCCGCATAGGTGGCTTCATCGCCAAGTTCCTCTTCAATACGCAATAGTTGGTTATATTTTTCAACTCTCTCGCCGCGACATGGAGCACCTGTCTTAAGATGACCGGTACCCATTGCCACCGTAAAATCGGCTATAAAGCTATCCACTGTTTCACCACTCCGGTGAGAGATCATCGCCCCCCATCCGGCTTTACGAGCTATTTGAACTGCTTCAACAGTCTCGGTCAGCGTACCAATCTGGTTAAGCTTGATGAGCACCGCATTGGCAACATTCTCGGTGATACCACGCTCAATCCGGTTAACATTTGTGACGAAGAGGTCGTCGCCGACCAGTTCGATCTTGTCGCCCAACTTTTCATTGAGCAGTTTCCAGCCATCCCAGTCGTCTTCAGCTAACCCATCTTCCAAGACGATGATCGGGTACTTTTTGATCCATTCAACATACATTTCCACCATTTCAGCAGAGGTTAACTTCCGGCCCTCCGTCCGAAGGTGATAGTATCCATCTTCATAGAAACTACTTGAAGCGGGATCAAGGCCAATAGCAATCTGCTCTCCGGGGCGATAGCCCGCATTCTCAATCGCTTTAAGAATCATTTCCACCGCATCCGAGTTCTTCTTCAGCGCTGGAGAGAAACCGCCCTCGTCTCCGACGCCCGAGGAGAAGCCGGCCTCCTTTAGAACGCTTTTCAGGGTGTGATAAATTTCGCTCCCCCATCGTAACGCCTCACGGAAGGTGGGCGCCCCGACGGGAGCGATCATGAATTCCTGCAAATCCGTGCCCTGCCAGTTGGCATGAACGCCTCCATTTAAGATATTGAACATAGGTACAGGTAAGACTCTGGCCGTTTCTCCTCCCAGATAGCGGTAAAGAGGTAGTCCGACTGCATTGGCAGCCGCGCGCGCAACGGCAAGACTGACTCCCAGTGTTGCGTTAGCACCCAGTTTGCCTTTGTTGGGGGTGCCATCCAATTTCAGCATGGTATTGTCGATCTCAGATTGATGCAACGCATCGAGACCGATCATCGCTTTGGCGATCCAATTGTTAACGTAGTTAATGGCTTGTAGGACGCCCTTGCCATTGTAACGTTTTTTGTCTCCGTCTCGGAGCTCGAGTGCTTCATAGGCTCCTGTTGATGCGCCCGATGGCACAGCCGCCCGACCGTAAGCTCCCCCTTCTAACCGGACTTCTACTTCGACTGTGGGGTTTCCCCGTGAGTCGAGGATTTCCCGAGCATAAACCGATTTGATTCTTGCCACCATACCTTCTCCCTCCTTCAACGTTGCCAAGGGTTATCTCCCCTGAGATTCCTCAATGGCCTTCATTGCTAACGGATGGTCTTTCTGGCCCTCCAATTGATCTTCTTTTTCTCAAGACCCTTCATCTGTCCCTTTTTGTGACACCTATGTTTTTCTAATCTACGTTTATAATATACAAGTTCTCCTTTAAAAACAATGCATCAAATTAAATGGAAGAATTAAATGGAAGTTGACTTTTTGAAATTTCTGCCCTAATATTTTCAGTAAAGGTGATGGAGTTCACCCAATAACCGCCGTTGAGGCTGATAACTCCTGCAGGGAGAACCTGAAGGAGTTTTTTTATGGACTTAGCAATAAAAGATGCACCCCTTAATTCCTTCCCGCATACCTATCAAGCTTTACTGAGCCGAATTCAGGAGATCTGCGATCAGTTTCATATTGTCTCCCTGAACCGTCAGATCGAAGCCTGCGAAAATCTTCTTCAACAAGATCAACTGATAGATGTAGCTATCCTGGGGCAATTTAAGTCCGGGAAAAGTTCTTTCCTCAATAGCCTGATCGGAAAACCCATACTTCCGGTCGGAGTTATCCCCGTTACTACCACGATCACCCGTATCCAATATGGAAAAAGAGAAAGAGTCATTGTCCGGCATTTTGACGGTCAGCAGACTGATGTGGACATTGGAGCGATTGAAGAATTTATCTCGGAGGCCAAAAATCCTGCCAATCAGAAAAATGTGGAAGTGGTTGACCTCGAACTTCCCTCACTGGAAAAGTACGCTGGTCTGCGGCTTGTGGACACCCCAGGCCTGGGCAGTATTTTTAAATATCACATGGAGACCTCCGAAAACTGGCTTCCGGAAGTTGGGTGCGCTTTGCTGGCTATCAGTTCGGATCGGCCTCTGGCGGAAAACGACTTGCAGCTCATTCGGGATCTAAGGAAGCATACCCCCAAAATTGTTCTCCTCCTCACTAAGGTTGACCTTCTCTCCCAGGCGCAGCAGAAAGAAGTCGTCCATTTTTTTCGGACCGCACTCCAAAAGGAACTTCATGAAGAATTTCCCATTTTTCTTTACTCCATTCGCTCGGAGACCGAACAATGGAAAGAAAGAGTGGAAAGTGAAATTTTCCATCCGCTCTCCATAAACCGGAAAGAGGAGCTTGGAAACATTTTGCAACACAAGGTCCAGTCCCTCGGAGAGGGCTGCCTGAGTTATTTGGAGATTGCATTGAAGACTTCCCTGCAGGCGGATCTCAACCGCGAGCAACTGAAACAGCAGATCCTAAATGAGAGAGTGAATTATGAACTGATCCGCGAAGAAATTTCCCTGATTGCGCGGGAAAATTCCCTGCAAACGCGGGAGATCATCCAGAATTACCTGGAAAAATTCCATGAGCCTCAACTCAAAAAGAAGCTTGTGGAAATGCTGCAAAAAGAACTGCCTTCCTGGAAAGGGAACGTCGGGAAGCTCACACACCGGTATGAGGATTGGCGCCGGGAAGTCCTGACTGAAGAGATCAGTCATATCTCCAAGACCGAACATCAGCATTTTTTTGGGACTCTTAAGAAAGCCCATGCCAATCTTTCCAGATCCTTGGAAGCCTTTAGGAATCTTTTGAACCAAAACATTGAGAGGGTGCTTGGCTTACGGCTTGCCGAAGCCGACTGGAAGATCGAAGTGGCCGAACCCCATCAGCCAGACATAAGGGCGGGTCGGACCTTTGATTTCCATTTTGGTTTGATCTGGTTTTTAATTCCCATGTTTATTTTCCGCCCTCTCTTTGAAAGGCATTATTTAAACGAGGTCACCAACGAAGTGTTTGTAAACCTCTCCCGTCTGGCCGCCCAATGGGAGGATCGGATCAACAAAGCCATCGAGGGGATGAAGAAGCAGGCCCTGAAGTATGTCCAGGATGAACTGGCCACGGTCGAGGCTCTTCTATCCAGGCCCCACGGCCAAACAGAAGAGATTCGGCGGACGATAGACGAACTGAAGGGGCAATTAGAACGCTTGAGAGCGTAGCGGATGTGGATTCCCCCTTACATTACAGAATATTGCCCGACTGGTTCCGTGCACCGTCATGGTTGTGAAATAGAGAGGAAAGTA
>PEUO01000039.1:29380-41107 GCA_002780715.1 Deltaproteobacteria bacterium CG03_land_8_20_14_0_80_45_14 | reverse complement strand
TCCAGAAATGCTTGATGCTATACAGGGGCATATGTCCAATTTGCAATACCGTCATCTTTGATGACTCGTAACTACTTAACGTAGTAGTATTAGAAAATTAGGGATTCAGGAATTTTTAATCCCTCAATCCCTTAATTCTTCAATTCCTAAATTTGAAAATGGAATCGGAAAGCGAAAGGGTGACGAGGATGAGAAAAATATCTCTATTGATCTTTTCTGCCTTTATACTATTTCATCTGGTCTTCAATCCTGTGGCTTTTTGCGCAACCGGTCAAGTGGTATTAAAAGAAATCCAGAACCGATATGAAAAGACAAACGATTTCGAAGCCAATTTTATACAAGAATATATTGGCAAGGTGATGAAACAACCCAACAGAGGAGAAGGGAAGGTCTATTTTAAGAAGAGAGGGATGATGCGCTGGGACTATACCGTTCCAAACCAGAAATTTCTTTCGGACGGTCACACCCTTTGGTACTATCAACCGGAAGAGAAACAGGTTCTCATTTCCGATGTCTCAATATACCTCAAAGAGAAGACGCCATTGGCTTTCTTGGCTGGAGAGGGAAATCTCAGTCGGGACTTCAAGCTTCTCAATCTGAATGAATCCGTATCTCAAAAAGAGGACAATTATGTCATCGAGTTAGCTCCTGAAGAGCCTCTTGCCACTTTGTCGAAGTTGACTTTAACCGTGGATAAAAAGACCTATACCATCCTTCAGGCCGATGTCTTTGATGGATTAGGAAATGTGACTCGGACCCGTTTCATCGATATCAAAACCAATGTAGGACTCTCCAGCTCCTTCTTCCAATTTACCATTCCACCCGGGACAGATGTAATCAAGATGCAGGAAGCTTCTGCCCCTGCATCGGGTGGAAAGGGACGCAACATAAAATAATTTGGTCAGAATACAGATGGGGGGCGTCCCGGATTCGAAACATGAAATCCTCAATTCCGTGAGAACGTGAGTTGCAAGTCGTAAGCGGGTTTATTGTTGTGTTGCCGTTATGCTGTTTTGCGGTGTTGCCGTTAACTGCAACACCGCAGCACTGCAACACCGCAGCACAAAGAATGCCCCCTTACTCCTTACGAATCAGGATTTCGATATTAGGATTTCGGATTTGACTGGGTTTTTTTATGCCTCTCTTTACAACGAATGCCATTGTGATCCGCTCCCTCAACTATGGTGAGTCCGATAAGATCCTTACCTTCTTTAGCAAGGATTTTGGAAAGCTGAAAGGAATTGCAAAGGGGGCGAGGAGGAGCAGGAAACGGTTTCAGAACGCCCTTGGCCTCTTTTCTCATCTTCGCCTCATCTTTTTCGATAAGGAAGGGATGGGGTTGGTGAGGGCTGAGAGTTGCGATATTCTTCATTCTTTTCCAAAGATCAAGGAAGACCTCAAGAAGATTCTGTATGGCAGCTATTATCTGGAATTAGTAAACGAGATGGCGGGAGAACGAGAGGCAAATTCAGAAGCCTTTGGACTTCTTCTCTCCTTCCTATCGAACCTCGAAGAAATGGACCCGCAAGAAGAACAATTGAGGTTATTTGAAATTCGGATGCTCTCCTTATTTGGTTATCGGCCCAATATGGGGAAATGTGGCCTATGTAAGAAAGGTTGGGAGGATTTACAAGAAATCCCTACCGTCTTTTTCTCGCTTGAAAAAGGAGCCTTAGTCTGTGAAAGGTGTTCGAAGATGTGGAATAATCTCATTCCCCTCTCTTTAGGAACAGCCAGATTAATAGAGAAAATTTCCCAGATGGAATTGTCCAAGATTCAAAGATTGAGATTCACCCTTCAGGCCTTATCCGAGAGTCGAGAGCTTCTTCCTAAATTTATTAGTTATCAATTGGGGAAAGAATTGAAGTCACTGAAGACGCTGGGGGATATAGGAGCGAATCTTAGTAGCCCCTTTCCCCTCTCCCATGGCGGCCTCCGGCTTGGAAGAGCCTCTGGCTCGGAGAGGAGAGGGAGAGGGTGAGGGGGTAGGGTTGACCCCGTGGAGTAATATCCAATAGTATTATCCGGAAGAGCACGCAATTGGGATCAATATGGGTATCACATACTCATTAGGGTCTATACTCCACAGGGTTGACATCCCAGAGTTAAAAGTGCTAAACCCAACTCTGTTATACCGGGCAATATTTGACTTTCGTAGGGCAGGCCTTTAGGCCTGCTTGATGCCAGCCCGCAAGGGAAAGGTAAGGCTGAAGCCTTGCCCTACAAAATAAGAATCATTTAATGCTTCCGACAATAGCTTCGCAGCTTAAG
This sequence comes from Deltaproteobacteria bacterium CG03_land_8_20_14_0_80_45_14, assembly GCA_002780715.1. GTDB lineage: Bacteria > Desulfobacterota > BSN033 > BSN033 > UBA1163 > UBA1163. The sequence goes on along the minus strand of PEUO01000039.1, from coordinate 38,836 downwards.
GAGAAGCGATGAATTTCCAAGAATTGATTTTTGCCCTGGAGCGATTCTGGGCAGATCAAGGATGTGTGATTCAACAACCCTATGATACGGAGGTGGGGGCCGGGACTTTTCACCCTGCTACCTTTCTCAGGGTCTTGGGTCCTGAACCGTGGAGAGCGGCTTATGTTGAACCTTCTCGCCGTCCCACCGATGGTCGATATGGCGAGAATCCGAATCGGCTTCAACACTATTATCAATACCAGGTCATCCTGAAACCTTCACCTCTTGATATTCAGGAAAGCTATCTCAAAAGTTTAAAGTCTTTTGGAATCGATCCCCTTGATCACGATATTCGATTCGTCGAAGATGATTGGGAATCTCCCACGCTGGGCGCATGGGGGTTAGGTTGGGAGGTCTGGCTGGATGGAATGGAGATCACCCAGTTCACCTATTTTCAACAGGCGGGTGGCATTGAACTGAGCCCCATCCCGGTAGAGATTACCTATGGCATTGAAAGAATCTCCATGTATCTTCAAGGAGTGGATAATGTCTTCGATCTGGAATGGGTGAAAGGGGTGAACTATGGAGATGTTCATCACCGGGGAGAGGTCGAATTTTCACGATATAATTTCGAGGAGGCCAACGTAGAAATGCTTTTCCGCCTCTTTCAGATGTTTGAGGAAGAGGCGAAGAGAATGGTCGAAAAAGGGTTGGTCCTTCCGGCTTACGATTACTGCTTGAAGACTTCCCATATCTTCAACCTTCTGGATGCACGGGGTGCGATCAGCGTGACCGAGCGTGTAGGGTACATCTTGAGGGTAAGGACATTGGCAAGGCTCTGCGCAGAAGGTTACCTCAAACAGAGAGAAGAAATGGGGTTTCCGTTGTTAATTCGGTAGTTCGATAGGGAACGGTTTGAAACCGTTCCGTACATGAGTTCGCCTGCCTTCCGGCAAGCAGGGAGTTCAGAGTTAAAAGTAGCGTCGGCATTTATCGCCGACGAAGTTTTTCTGGGATTCGGACACGATACACGGACACGGATCACGATATATGAAAATGAAAGAACTTCTTTTGGAGATTGGGACAGAAGAAATCCCGGCTGGGTTTATCCCACAAGCCCTGATGGATTTGGAGGCTCTTGCCAAAAAAGGACTGGAGGCGAGCCGGATCGACTTCAATGGGATAAAAACTCTTGGGACTCCAAGACGTCTTGTTTTGGTGATCGAATCTGTCTCAGAAAAACAAAGAGATGAAGAGACAAAAAAGATAGGCCCTTCGAAACAAGCCGCCTTGGATGTGAAAGGGAATCCCACCAAAGCAGTCATTGGTTTTGCCAAGAGTCAGTCCGTTCCTGTTGAATCCCTGACATTGATTCAAACAGAGAAAGGGGAATATGTCTGCGCTGTGAAAAAGGAGCCTGGGAAAGAAACTCCTGAGATCCTTTCATCCCTTCTCCCTAAAATATTGCTTTCCATTCCGTTTCAGAAGTCGATGAGATGGGCAGAGGTCCCGATTCGTTTTGTCAGGCCCATTCACTGGATTTTGGCTCTCTTTGGAGGAGAGGTTGTTCCTTTCGAAATGGGTAATATCCGAAGCGGGAATGTGACCTTCGGCCATCGGTTCATGCACTCCGGTCCTATTCCAGTGAAGGATTTTCAATCCTATCTTCAAAAGACAAGAGAGGCTTCTGTGATTGTTAACCCTGTGGAGCGGAAGAAAAGGATTGACGATGAGATGATTCGAGAAGGGGCCAAGGTTTCAGGAAAGATCCTTAAAGATGAAGAACTCCTCAACGAGGTCAATTTTCTGGTGGAGTACCCGGTGGCCTTGTGTGGAGCCTTTGACAATAAATTTCTTTCACTTCCCCGGGAGATTCTCATCCATTCAATGAAAGAACATCAGAGATATTTCCCTGTGGTGGATGACCATGGAGTTTTGCTTCCCCATTTCGTCTGCATCAGCAATATCAATCCAAAGAACCGGGAAGTGGTGGTGAAGGGAAATGAAAAGGTCCTCAAAGCAAGGCTCTCTGATGCGGCTTTCTTCTTTGAAGATGATCTGAAGACCCCTCTGGAGAAGAGGTTAGAGCAACTGAAGAAAGTAGTTTTCCAGGCCAAGCTGGGGACTTCTTATGAAAAGGTAATGCGTTTTAAACAGTTGGCTTTATGGATTACAGAGCGAATCGATCCGAAACTTCGAGAATCAGTTGAGCGTGCCTCACTATTATGCAAAACCGATTTGGTGACGGGGATGGTCGGCGAGTTTCCAAAACTTCAGGGGATCGTGGGAAGGGAGTATGCCCGTTTATCCAAGGAAAGGCCGGCGGTTGCAGAGGCAATTTATGAGCACTACCTCCCCGGTTTTGCAGGAGACCGACTGCCTTCTGGCCCCATCGGGGATATCGTCAGCATCGCTGACAAAATGGATACCATTGCGGGTTGCTTCGGGGTGGGTCTCTTACCCACTGGAACAGCCGACCCTTTTGGGTTGAGGCGACAAGTCCTGGGAATCATCCGGATCATCCTTGAGAAAAAATATTCCATTTCCTTGAGGGGTTTGATTGAAGAGAGCGAAAAGCAGTTGAAGGAAAAAATGGAGCGTCCCGTTGAACAGGTAAAAGAGGAGGTTCTGGATTTCTTTCGAGTCCGTTATCAAAACTTCCTTCAGGATAAGGGATATCCTTTTGATGTGATCGAGGCTGTGATTTCCAACTCCTTCGACGAGCTGCTCGACATACAGCATCGCATTGACGCTTTAAGGACAGCAAGGGAGTGGAAGGATTTTGGGTCCATTGTGATTGGGTTTAAAAGAGCGATGAACATTCTCAAGGGGTCAACTTCCGGCAGGGAGAGCAACCCTTCACTCTTTTCCGAACCCGTGGAGAAGAACCTCTATCAATCCTTCCTCAAGGCAAAGGAAAAGATCGCGCCCCTTCTTAACCAAAGAGATCATGAGGCTGTCCTTCTTGAAATGACCCAGTTGAAGAGACCCATCGACGATTTCTTCGACGGGGTCATGGTCATGGTCGAAGAGGAGGCGATCCGGAATAATCGCCTCGCCCTCTTAGATGAAGTCGGAAAACTCTTCCTAAGAATCGCCGACTTCTCGAAGCTCACGTAGCTCAAAAGTGGGCAACTATACCTACCTTAATAACTTTTCCGTGAAGAAGTGCCCCATCATAAAAATTCTATTGACAACTAAAGAATTATTTTGTATTCTTTTTGCATAATTCAATTAAAATAATTCGCAATGAATAATCAGGAGGCTTAACTGCGGAATCCATTTACATTAGGAATAGTCCAGCGGAAGGATTTCTGCAATCGAGAGGCGGAAATGAAGGATCTCCTCCGCTATGCAAGGAATGGGGATAATGTTATTCTCTTCTCTCCGCGGCGGTACGGTAAGTCATCACTCATAAAAATAATTTTGGAACTGCTTGAAAAAGAGGGATTCTTGGCAGTGTATGTCGATCTCTTCCCTGTCTCCTCAGAGCAAGACTTTATTTTAAGGTTTTCTTCCGGGATATTAAAGGGAATTGGAAAGGGGGTTGATCCTCGGAGCCTTGGAGACAGGATCGCAAATCTCTTTAAGAGATTAATTCCAAGCATTGAAGTCAAGCCTGATGGTTATACTCTCTCTGTTAAATTTGATCAAACGGCAGAAACGGGATTACTTCTTGATGATCTGATGGAAGGCCTTTATGCTCATGTCAAGAGGAAAAAGCTAAAGGCATGCATCGCACTCGATGAATTTCAGGAGATTACAGAACTTCCTGAATCCAAAAAGATAGAGGGGATATTGAGGTCTCATATTCAGTTTCATAAGGAGATAACCTATTTTTATGTGGGAAGCCGTCGACGAATACTGAATGATATGTTTTTAAATAAGAGCCGTCCTTTCTATAAGAGCGCTTTTTCGTATACATTGAAGGAGATCGCCAGAGAAGAATTCGTTTCCTATATTGAAAAGAGGTTTAAAGATACAGGGAAGACATGTTCCGAAGAAATTGCTAAAAAGATGTATGATACGGTAAGAGGCTATCCCTACTATGTCCAGAAGCTGGCGTCGATTACATGGGATACGTCTGCAAAAAAATGTGATAGCAAGGTATTAGAAACTGCCCACCATGTTTTAGTCACAATGGAAACGAATGATTTCGAAGGGATTTGGAGTGGCCTCACCTTGATACAGAAGGCGGTATTAAAAGCAATTGCCAAAGAGCCTACTGCCTCACCGTATGGAAGAGAATTTCTTGAAAAACATCGCCTATCGATAGGAGGCACACAAAGAGCCATAAAGGCCCTTTTTTCCAGAGACCTCATCGAGAAGGATGATAAAAATATTCACAGATTAACAGATCCCGTAATGGAAACGTGGCTGCGTGAGTAGTTACCGAAAAATGGCCATTCTGAAAATCCCCTAAAACAATTATCCCTTTCGTTTCCCTCCTCCTCCGAATTGCCGACTTCTCAAAACTTGCCTAGTGTACTGCGTCAGAAGTCCCTTTACTTTGATTGTTATTCCGGGCTTGACCCGGAATCCAGTATTTCTGAGCTGGATTCCCGTTTTCACGGGAATGACAACTCGGGTAAGACAACTTCAAAAATTAAGCGATGATTGACAATTTTATATTGGCGTGTTACATTGTCCTACAAAAGAGGTGGAGGAGTATGAACCAGACCCTTACCATCAGAATTCCTGATGATTTAAGAGAGGGATTACAGGAGATCAGTAAGGCAGAGGGGAAACCCATCAGCGACCTCGTTAGAGAATCATTGAAGAGGTATATAGCCATATACCGGTTTCGTAAACTTCGAAATATGGTTCTCCCTTTTGCAGAAGCACAGGGCATCCTCACAGACGAGGATGTCTATAAAGAAGTATCATGAGAGTGATCCTCGATACGAATGTGATTCTGGCAGCCTTTGCAGGCAGAGGATTGGCCCACGCCCTTTTTGAACTCTGCCTGGAAAAGCATGAAATCATTATCAGCGAACACATCCTATCTGAAGTTCAAAGAAATTTACAAAAAAAATTAAAAATGCCCAAGGATAAAGTTCTCATGATCACTGGGTACTTGAGGGAATTTTGTACTCTCAGTAATTATAAAAGATTAGATAAAGAGACCTGCAGAGATATTGATGATGTTAAAATTCTTGGTCTTTCTGAAGTAGCCAAACCCGATTATATCATTACTGGGGATGAAGATCTTCTTGTTTTGAAAGAATTTCATTCAGTACCAATTATAACCCCGAGAGCATTTTGGGAGATATCCAAAGGGAAGAGAAAATAAAAAATAATTGATGAGGAATCGAGTCATGATTTAAATTTATCCTCAGATCATTGTAATGAGATAAAAAAAGTCTTCCTCAGAATCGATGATTTCTCAAAACTGACCTAACTACCTCTTATTCCCCTCTTGCATGGAGGCTTTGTCGAAATGTCATTCTGAGGCGCAAGCCGAAGAATCTCTAATTTATCGCTGGTAAGGGCGGGGTTGAGGGGGAGCGGAGGAATTTGACATTGACTTCCCCCTCATATTTTAGTAACTTCCTATCAAAACAGAGGATGCACTTACATCGTTAACCCTTTAACCATTCATAAGATGGGTATATGGTCTAAAGATTAACAATCCCATTTTCTTAGATTATTGTAATAAGATAATCAAAATTGTTTTTGACAACAATATTATTAATGTCTTAGAAAATGTAGATAGAGTGGGTAGGAATAAACCCAATGTAAAGGAATATTCAGCATTGTTAAATATTATTGTTTTTAGAAAGAAGGGTAAATGCAAAATATATAGTTCAATTTTCGTTAATAAAGAAATATTAGATGACAGAGTGATGAATCGGAGCAATGTCAGGAGAAACCTTATACTTCACTTATTGGATGAAATAAAAAATCCGGGAGTTATGTACCGGAAACCCAATGTTGATTATTTAAAAAACATATTTGGCCCTAAAGACGCAGCCATAGTTTTTGAATGTATAACGAAGAATATGGATTATTTGATCACAAGAGATAATAAATTTGTTAGTAAGGCAAAAGAAAAATTGAAGTATAATAAACCATTAATTTTAACTCCTATTGATGCAAATGAGATTTTCAAAAAAACATTAAAGGGATATGTTGATTATTTCAATTATTTGGAATAACACACCGGCTGACAGCAGTACAAGCCATCACCGGCCAGACAAGGAGCCATATCGGCATAGGTGAATTTTTGATAGAAGATTGGCAAGGTGCTGGCTTATTAAAGTCATCTGCAGTTAAATCCGCTATCTCAACAATTGATCAAAGGCTGGTTACGAGAATTTTAGGCAGGTTTTCTTCGAAAGATCTCTCTACCTTGGGAAAAGCGCTAAAGGAACTTCTTGATTTGAGATAGAGGAAAATGACTGGCACACTTTGTGATATTTAAAGCCAAACAACCTTAACATCTTTTTCAACTGCCCTAAACTCAGGGTCCCCAGTATAAAGCTCTGCTTTTTTTAGGCGGGCGAGTGCGACGGCAAAACAATCAGCATATGCCATCCGTTTTGTTGCCTTGATACGGGCTGCCTCACGAGTAAGTTCTTTATTGGCTTCAACAAGCGTGATCGGAAAAGTCTGTATGAGTTGCTCGATCTCCTGCGCCTTTTGGTCCCCGAACCGCCTTACGATCTGGTAGTAAACTTCTCCCCAGTTGACGATGCACATTAAAAGAGGTTTGGAGGATTCGACGGCTTTCTCGAAGAGGTCGATCATCTTTTCGAATCCAGGTTCCTGTTCAAGGTAACACAGGAGCGCCCAGCTATCGAGAACCTTTACGGCGGCCAATTTTCTCCTCCTCTCGCTTGAGATCCTCTGATCGGGTTTCTTCTAATGCCTTGACAAGTCCACTTCTCTTAAGGACACCACTCATCTTTTGAAAGTACTCCTTGTTTAATGGGCGAAAAATAATTTCTCCTTTTCGTTCTTCGACATAGAACTTGGTGCCCTTCTTGATTCCCAGGCGATGTCTGATCTTAGATGGTATCACAACTTGCCCTTTAACAGTAACCGATGTTTCCATGTGACCTCCCTGTCTAACCTTTTCAAAATTGTATACCATATTAAAAAAAGTAAGTCAATAAAAATTATGTAATACAATTAACTTAAAGTTCGAACGCTTGACTGGAAGCTTATGGTTTTGTTATGAAAACCTAAATGAAGGAAATGAAGAAGAGCTGGGAGGATGAATATTCCGTCCCTTTCGGAGAGGTGGATACAAAGAATGAGGTATTCCTGTCCCACCTCTGGAATCTGATGCAGGAGACTGCATGGAACCATGCGACCCATCTGAAAGTGGGTTATTCCGATCTGGGAGAGCAGAAATACTTCTGGGTCCTATCCCGCTTATTTATTCAAATGGATGAGTATCCCCGATGGGGAGATAAAATCAGGGTCAAGACCTGGCTCGCGGGGATGGGGCGTTTATTCGCCCTCCGTAATTTTTCAGTCATCAACCCGAAGGGCAAAATCATCAGTACCGCCAGGAGCGCCTGGTTGGTTCTCGATTTAAAAAACCGGAGGCCCCAGAGGGTTGAACCTCTATTTAAAAGGATTCTTCCTTTGCTCGATCGTCCTGCTGAGGCAGAGGAACCTGAAAAGATTCATGATTCCGTTCATCCCAGGGAGGAGAATCTTTTTAAGGTCCGTTACAGTGATATCGATATGCATCATCACGTGAACAACACAAAATATATCGAGTGGATATTGGATAGTTATCCCTTTGAGATGCATCGGAAGTGTTACATCCATACCTTTGAGATAAACTTCCTTGCCGAATCCTCCCATGGAGACGAAATATCGGTCCATACAGAGCCCTTCGGAGATTCTCCACCTGCCTTTCTCCACAGTGTCTTTAGAAAGGGCGATGGTCGTGAATTATGCAGGGCAAGGGCAAGTTGGAAACCGATCGATTAAAATGAATCGGATTGACAAAGGATCTCTTCTTCTGATATGAACCCCTCCATGAGCGAGATAAAAAAAAGAAACATCCTCAGCGAAGTGGCTTTAGGGAATATTCCTCCGGATATCCTCATTACCAACGGCATCCTCTTCAATGTCTTTACCAGAGAGTTTATTAAGAAACAGTCCATCTGGATCAAAGATGGAATGATTGCTTATGTCGGTCCTGATCATCATCCCCCCAGAGATGAAAAGACACTGGTTATCGATGCGGATGGAATGGTTCTCCTTCCTGGGCTGATTGATGGTCATACTCACACCATTAGCAACCGTTTCGGGATCGAAGAATTCATCAGGCATGTCATCCCGACTGGTGTCACGACAGTGATTACTGAGACCATTGAGCTTGCCACCATTGTAGGGAAAGACGGCATTGAATATCTTGTAAAAGGTTTGGAGGGGCAACCAATTAGATTTTATTACACGGTTGCTCCTCTCTGCGGTCTCACTCCATTCGAAGAAATAAACGCCCCACTCAATGAAGAACTCCTTCCTTTTCTGAAAGACCCGAAATGCCTGGGGATAGGTGAAATTTATTGGGGGAACATCTTCCTGGAAGGGAACCAGGGAGAAAGAGTACGAGAACTTGCCTCCATGGGCCTTGAACTGGGGAAGAGGGTGGAAGGACACACGGCAGGTGCAACAGGGAGAAAGCTTCAGGCCTACACCGATTTTGGTGTTTCCTCCTGCCATGAACCCATTACTGAAAAGGAAGTATTGGAAAGGCTTCGACTTGGCTACTGGGTCATGATCAGGGAAGGAAGCATTAGAAAGGAGCTGGAAGGAGTCAAGGGGATTTTCAAGAAGAAAATTGACTTTAGAAGATTAGTCCTGTCAACGGATGGGGTCGATCCCGAAGGATTCCTCACCGAAGGTTATCTTGATGCCTCCCTGAGGAGCGCCCTGAAGCTTGGTGTTCCACCTAAACTCGCTTACCAAATGGTTACGATCAATGTCGCAGAGCATTTCCATCTCGATCATCTCATCGGGTCTCTTTCACCCGGGAAGATGGCGGATATTCTGATCATTCCCTCACCAGATGATTTTTCGCCCCAATGGGTGATGTGCTATGGGAAAATCATCTACAGAGATGGTAAATCCCTGGTCGAACCTAAAAAAGTATTTTTCCCGGATACTATGTTTAACACAGTGAAAGTTCCAGAAAATATATTCTCTTCAAAAGGTGGAGCCTTGGCGGAACCCACCGGAGCTTTAGCGAAGGTGGGGAAGGTTAGAGTGATGGAGCTGGTGACCAGACTTGTGACCCAAGAAAGGATTGTTGATCTCGAAGACACTGAGGAGTCGAAGGATGTCATCATGATTCTCGCCATAAACCGACTGGGAACGGGAGAGGCCTTTAAGGGATTTCTTAAGGGATTCGGCCTTCAAAGAGGGGCCTATGGAACGACGATGAGCTGGGATAGCCCTGATATGATTGTTGTGGGATGTGACACGCAATCGATGGAGACAGTCATCGGCAGG
>PEUO01000039.1:9759-29372 GCA_002780715.1 Deltaproteobacteria bacterium CG03_land_8_20_14_0_80_45_14 | reverse complement strand
AATCGGAGGCGGAGGCGTCTATGCCATAGGAAAAGAGGTTGTTGCAGAATTTCCTGCTCCCCTCTGCGGCGTCACCTCATTAAAACCAATGGAGATTGTGGGAGAGGAGGTTAGAAAGCTCGAAGAGTCTCTGAGAGAGAATGGTGTGAAATGGGAAAAGCCTACCCTTACCGTCGATACGCTTGGAACAGCCGCCATCCCCCACCTGAGAATCACCCATCACGGCTACGTCAATTTAAAGGATAGGAAAATTCTTTCTTTTGAAGTCTGATCGGTTGTGGCAGCAATCTAAAAAAAGATGCTAAAACTGGTATCGGGATCGTATTTTTCTGGAGGTTTTTTATCCTTCTCTTTTAGTTTGGCATGAGCGGCTGCCAGGCGCGCAATCGGAAGTCGCGGGACCGAGCAGCTCACATAGGAGAGCCCGATAGTGTGGCAGAATTCGACCGATTCGGGATGGCCCCCGTGCTCCCCGCAGATGCCGATCTTGAGGTCGGGTTTGGTCTTTCGCCCCCATTCGATCGTGATCATCATTAACCTTCCCACTCCCTTCACATCCAGAACTTCAAAGGGGTTGTCCTGAAGGATCTTCCGCTCATTGTAAAGGGGGAGGAACTTGTTCTCTGCATCTTCCCTCGAAAAAGAGAAGGTGGCCTGGGTGAGGTCGTTCGTTCCGAAAGAGAAGAAGTCTGCCACCTCTGCCAATCTCCCAGCTCTCATGCACGCCCTGACCACTTCAATCATCGTCCCGAATTTGAATTGAAGCTGAATGCCATATCCTTTTTCCACTTCCTTCTGGATCTTTTTGACAAGCTGATAAACCCATTTCAATTCCTGGGCCGTGCAGACCTGAGGCACCATGATCTCAGGTTGAATATCGAGGCCCTCTTTGACCAGCTCGGCGGCCGCTTCGAGAACAGACTGGATCTGCATCCGGTAGATCTCGGGATAGGTAATCCCCAGCCTCACCCCCCGGTGGCCCAGCATGGGATTGACCTCCATCATCTTCTTGACCTTGCGAAGCGTCTCTTCCTGTTTCCGGATCAGTTTCCTGTCAAGCTTATTCTCCTTTATCTCGGAAATATTGGCGGCCAATTGTTCGAGGGGCTTTAGCGATTCCCGGAAAACGGGGTCTAAAAATTTCATTGCCTCGGAGATGTTCTCCGCCGAGGATAGAACGGTCTCCACTTCTTTGATGTTTCGGAGCTTTGAAGCCAGTTCCTCAGCCGACGGGAGAAATTCGTGGAGCGGTGGGTCGAGGAGGCGGACGGTTACCGGAAAACCCTCCATTGCCCTAAAGATCTCTTTAAAATCCTTTTTCTGCATGGGGAGAAGTTTGTCAATGGCCTCTGCTCTCTTCTCCTTCGATCCTGCAAGGATCATCTCCCTTACGATCGGAAGGCGGTCCACCGCATTGAACATCCTCTCCGTCCGGCAGAGCCCGATGCCTTCTGCGCCCAGTTGCCTTGCTTTGACTGCAGAATCAGGAGTATCAGCATTGGCGCGAACGCCCATGGTTCTAACTTCATCCGCCCAACTCAGGAGCGTGAGGAGGTCTTTGCTGATTTCAGGATCTACGGTAGGAACCTCTCCCAAATAGACCTCGCCTCTGGAGCCATCGATGGTGATAAAATCTCCTTCCTTGATATGAACATTTCTGATGATGGCCTCTCTCCCTTTTGGATCGATTCGGAGTTCTTCACACCCTGAGACACAGGGTTTTCCCATGCCTCTCGCCACCACAGCCGCATGAGATGTTTTTCCTCCACGACTTGTCAAAATTCCCCGAGCGGCAAAGAAACCGTGAATATCCTCAGGTTTAGTCTCTTCTCGGACCAGAATGACCTTGTCGCCAAGTTTTCCTACTCGTTCAGCCTCATCGGCATCGAAGATTGCTTTTCCAGATGCCGCTCCTGGAGAGGCGGGAAGGCCAATGGCAATTGGTTTTGCCTTGAAATTTGGGTCGATCCGGTTATGGAGGAGTTGCTCCAGCTCTTGAGGTTTCAATTTCAGGACAGCTTGTTCTTTCGTAATCAGTTTTTCAGCGACCATCTCTTTGGAAGTTCTGACAATTGCCTGAGCGTTCATCTTCCCATTTCGAGTTTGAAGGATGTAGAGGGTCTTTTTCTCCACGGTAAATTCAAAGTCCTGAACTTCATGAAAATGTTCTTCCAAAGTTTTTCTGACCCGCTCCAACTCTCGATAGATTTTTGGCATTTCCTTCTTCATCTCTTGAATGGGCATGGGTGTCCGGATCCCGGCCACGACATCTTCGCCCTGAGCATTCACCAGATATTCGCCATAAAGAATGTTTTCTCCAGTTCCGGGGTCTCGTGTGAACGCCACACCGGTAGCAGAGTCAAAGCCCATGTTTCCGAAGACCATCGTGCACACATTGACGGCTGTTCCATTCGCCATTTCAGAGGTGATCTTGAATTCCTTTCGGTAATCCACTGCCCTCTTTCCCATCCAGGATTTGAAAACCGCTTCAATGGCGAGTTTTAATTGAACCATCGGGTCTTGAGGGAAAAGAGTCCCTGTCCTCTTCTTAACTAATATTAGATATTGTTTACAGATATCCTTGAGATGATCAACATCGAGATCAGTGTCTTCCTTGGCTCCCACCCTTACTTTTGTCTTGTTAAGGATTTGGTCGAATTCCTTTTCTTCCACCCCTAATGCAATTTTCCCGGAGAGTTGAATAAATCTCCGGTAGGCATCATAGGCGAATCTTCCATCCGAGGTGATCTTAATTAAACCCTCGAGGGTATTGTCATTTAAACCCAGATTGAGAATGGTATCCATCATCCCTGGCATGGAGATCGCAGCGCCCGACCGGACAGAGAAGAAGAGGGGATTTTGAGAACTTCCAAATTTTTTACCTGTTTTTTCCTCAACCGTTTTCAGATTTACCTCCACCTCTTCCATGAAGCCTTTAGGGAGTTTCTTTTTGTTTTCGTAGTAATGAAGACAGGCCTCCGTGGTCACAATAAATCCGGGTGGGATAGGAAGACCCATATGCGTCATTTCAGCCAAACCCGCTCCTTTGCCTCCAAGGAGTTTCTTATTGGTTCCATCCGCTTCTTCAAAAAGATAAGCATATTTTGGACTTTTCATGGGTTTCACTTCCTTTTGTATTAAACTCCATTTTAATTATAATTGATTGTAAAATCAATCCTTCGACTTTCCCCGGTATAAAACCCAGGGTTTGTTCAGGGTTGATGCTGCACTTCGATAAACTCAGTGCCCTGAGCCTGCCGAAGGGAGCGGCGCTTTTCACCCCGTCCTAAAAAAAGGGGTTTGGCATTACTAAGATCGCCCTTGACCCCATGGTTGAAAAAAATTATTATTAAAGGTAACTTATTTTTGCAAAATTCAATATCATCCCAAAAATCAATCATCTCGTTGCATTCAACGACGGGGTTTACTTATCTAACGGGGTTGACAAGGCAAATAGGTTTCGGATAAATTTAGATTATTATAACCCAGGGAGGGAATTATGGGGAAAAAACCTTACATTCTTTGGTTTGATGAAATTGGGCTCAACGATCTTCCCGTTGTTGGAGGAAAGAATGCCTCCTTGGGAGAGATGCGAAAGGAACTGACGAGGCAAGGGGTGAACGTCCCGAATGGATTTGCTGTGACCGTCAATGCCTACCATGCCCTTTTGGACGAAGGGATTGTACAAGACTGGCATGATTCCAAGAGTAAACCAAAGATTAAAGAAGGCATTCGAGAGATATTTTCTACCCTCGATGTCGAAGATGTGGAGAACCTTTCAGAGAGGGGAAGCCGAGTCCGGAGACTCATCCATAGCCTCGAGTTTCCCAGGGAGATCGTTGAAGAGGTTGTTAAAGCCTATCGGAAGCTGTGCAAGGAGTATGGGGAGGATACGGATGTGGCGGTCCGTAGCAGCGCCACAGCCGAGGATCTTCCTGGCGCAAGTTTTGCCGGACAGCAGGAGACCTATCTTAATATCCGCGGGGAATATGCCTTGGTCCAAGCCTGCAAACGATGTTTTGCCTCACTTTTTACCAACCGCGCCATCTCTTACAGAACCCACAAAGGGTTTGACCACTTTTCGGTCGCTCTCTCCATCGGGGTTCAGAAGATGGTGCGCTCCGATCAGGCCTGTTCTGGTGTGATGTTCACGATCGATACAGAATCCGGTTTTCCAGACGTGGTGTACATCACAGGCGCTTATGGATTGGGGGAAAATATTGTTCAGGGAGTCATCAACCCCGACGAATTTTATGTATTTAAGCCCTGCATTAAGGGAAATTATAAACCGATCATTCAGAAAACCCTCGGAACCAAAGAGATCAAAATGATCTACACGCTGGAGGGAGAGGGGTCAACCAAAAATGTGCCTGTCTCCGCACAGGAAAGGGCGAATTTCATCTTGAAGGACGAGGAGATTATTCAGCTTGCAGAATGGGGGATAAAGATCGAAGAACACTATTCGAAAAAAGCAGAGGTCTACATGGCCATGGATATTGAGTGGGCAAAGGACGGTATTACCCAGGAACTCTTTATTCTTCAAGCAAGACCAGAGACAGTAAAATCCCAGCGAGCCATGAATATTTTGGAGACCTATTCCTTAAAAGAGAAAGGGAGGGTTTTGGTGCAAGGGAAGAGTGTCGGTGAAAAGATTGGCGCTGGCCCCATCAATGTCATCACCAGTGCGAGAGAGATCGAGAAGTTTAAGAAGGGCGAGATATTGGTTACCCAGATGACAGACCCGGACTGGGAACCCATCATGAAAATCGCCTCGGGCATTGTGACCGACCGAGGAGGAAGGACTTGCCATGCAGCCATCATTAGTCGAGAACTGGGCGTTCCCTGTGTGGTGGGGACAAGTAATGGAAGTGAAATTCTGAAGGATTATCGAAGCGCTACCGTTTGTTGTGCAGAAGGGGAGACAGGATGGGTTTTCGAGGGGATCCTCGATTATGAGGTGAAGCGCTTTGATATGGCACATCTGGAGAAGCCCCAAACAAAAATCATGATGAATGTGGGAGATCCAAACAATGCCTTCCACCTCTCTTTTATCCCCAACGATGGAGTGGGTCTGGCCAGACTGGAATTTATTATCAATAATTTTATACGAATCCACCCCATGGCGCTTGTCCGATTCGATTCATTGAATGATAGTCATGCGAAGAAGGAGATTGAACAGTTGACCATCGGGTATGAAGATAAAGAAGCTTTCTTCGTTGATAGGTTGGCTCAAGGGGTGGCCAAGATTGGCGCTGCCTTTTATCCCAGAGATGTCATTGTGAGAATGAGTGATTTTAAAAGTAATGAATATGCCAATCTCATCGGAGGAAGCGAATTTGAGCCTGTCGAAGACAACCCCATGATCGGTTTCCGAGGAGCTTCCCGTTATTATGATGAGTCTTACCAGGAAGGATTTGCTCTTGAATGCATGGCCATGAGAAAGGTTCGGGATGAAATGGGTCTGACCAATGTAAAATTAATGATTCCCTTCTGCCGAACCGTGGAAGAGGGGAGATTGGTTGTGGCCGAGATGAGAAAACACGGTCTCATCCAGGGGAAAAACGGTCTTGAGATCTATATGATGTGCGAGATTCCCAGCAATGTGATCATGGCGGATGAATTTGCTGAGATTTTTGACGGCTTCTCCATCGGATCGAATGATCTAACCCAGTTATTGTTGGGACTGGACCGGGATTCAGAGAAGGTTTCTCATATCTTCGATGAACGGGATCCGTCTGTAAAAAAGATGGTCCAATTGGTCATTGAGAGGGCCAAGAAGAATGGAAGGAAGATTGGCATCTGTGGCCAGGCTCCCAGCGACTATCCAGAATTCGCCGAGTTTTTAGTCCGTTGCGGCATTGATAGCATCTCCCTTAATCCTGACACCGTCATCAAGACTACTGATAAGATCTTGCAGGTCGAGAAGGAGCTGGGGATTCCCCGGAGGAAAGATTCTGAGGAGAAGGCCTTAGCGGCCAGTTAAGTTTTTGAATCCTAAATTTCAAATGACAAAGTTCAAATGCCAAATCAAGTCCAAAGTTGTAACTCAAGGCTTTAGCCTTGATTATGATCAACCCCGAAGGGTTGAATTACAGAATTACAGAATTTGGGGCTTTGAATTCATTTGACATTTGCCTGCCTGCGCGAAGCCGCTTCGGCGAAGGCATGGATTTTAAAATTTGAACTTTGAACTTAAGATTCCATCGAATGAAAATTCTCCTCCACATCTGCTGCGCCAACTGCGCCATCACTCCCCTTGAACGAATGAAAGAAAAAGGGGATGAGGCCGTTGGCTATTTTTTTAATCCCAACATTCATCCTTACCAAGAATATCAAAAAAGACTCGACGCTCTGAAACAATACTCAGAGAGGGTTGGGTTGAAGGTGATCTATCGGGATGAATATCTCCTTGAGGAATTTTTAAGAAATGTATCTCATCGAGTAAAAGAAAGGTGTCAATATTGTTACTCACTTCGGCTTGAAGCTACAGCCCGCGAAGCAAAAAAAAACGTCTTCGATGGGTTTTCAACCACCCTTCTTCAAAGTGCCCATCAAAATCATGCTCTGATCAAAGAAACCGGGGAGCGTGTGGCTCGTGAAATGGGGATTCCATTCTATTATGAAGATTTTCGGCAGGGATGGAAGAAAGGAGTGGAAGTCTCGAAGGCGATGGGATTATATCGTCAGCAATATTGTGGCTGTATCTATAGTGAGAAAGAAAGGTTTATGAAATCAAATAAAATGTCAAATGACAAAGCTCAAATGAGAGAGGGAAAAACGAATAATGGAACATTGAAATAATGATGGTCTCGTAAAAAGTCTGAAAAGGCTACTTTCTGTCATTCCTGCCCCGTATCAAGTACGGGGTAAACTCCAGCAGGCCGCCGGCCCATAGGGCCTCCCTCCGGGGCATGAGCCCTTCCGGGGTGGAGCCTGACCCGGAGGGAATCCAGTGTTTTTAAGTAATTAGAATTACCCCTGGATTCCCGTTTTCACGCCTGCGCGCCCTGCCTTCGCCGAAGCGGCTTCGCGCAGGCAGGTGAAGCGCTACGGCGCGCAAGCACGGGAATGACGGAGTTGCAATCTAAGGGGGGGGATTATGTGGCAACTTCCTTAATCATCTCCACCAGCATCCTCATTCCAAATCTCAAATTTTCTAACGCGATTCGTTCATCGTTTCCGTGCACTCTCAATATTTCTTTCTCTGGCAAACGAAAGGGGCAGAAGTCGTAGGTCGTAATGCCTCTTTTCCTCAGAAAACGACTGTCCGTGGCTCCGGGGAGAAGAAAAGGAACGACCGGACAATCCGGGTCGTTTAAGGTCGCAAATTTTTGGATGGCCTGAAAAAGGTCTGTGTTAAAGGGAGAGGGCGGAATGGATTTCCCCTCCATTTTCCCCTCGACTTCAATTTCGTCTCCTAATCTTTTTTTAATCTCTGTTAAAAAATTTTCTTTAGATGAACCCGGAATAAGGCGACAGTCAAGAGTGGCGGTTGATTCCGAGGGGATGACATTGGCCTTGCTTCCGGCCTGAAGGATGGTAAGAGAGATGGTATCCCTCACCATGGCATTATAGATTGGATTGGATGTCAACCTGGCCGAAAAAGAGGGATTGCTTAGGCCTTTTTCAATGTCTTCAAAAAATTGCCTTTCTTCGGAAAGCTGTTTGTGAGCTATCTTAGAAAAAAACTCTTTGACCATGGGAAGAATATTGAAAGAGGTTTCCCATTTCGTGAGGGATTCCAGGGCATGGATAAGTTTCACATTGGGATTGTCAGCATGGGGCATGGAAGCATGGCCTGAAGTCCCCTTGGCCTTCAATTGGAGTTGAAAGACAATCTTCTGGCCATTCGAAATTTCATATCGATCCGGATCACCGGTTTCGTTGAGAATGACATATCCCCCTTCATTGAGGGCATATTCTGATTCCATTAAGGAGGAAACATTTTCCATGGCCCACTGGATTCCCCACTTTCCACCCGTCTCCTCATCAGCCGCAGCAAAAAAGAGGACATCTCTTTCTAAAGGAACCTTCCTCCGTTGCAGGATTAAGAGGGCCATCATCTCTATGATCCCCATGGATTTATCATCGAGAGCTCCACGGCCATAGAGATATCCATCTTGAACAATTCCTTCGAAAGGATCTACTGTCCAACGTCCTTTTTCAACAGGGACCACATCCATATGATTAAGAAGGAGGAGGGGTCTCTTTTTACTGGTTCCTTTTAAAGTGGCAAGAAGGCTCCCTCGGCCTGGAGAGGGCTCAAAAACCTGACATGGAATAGACTCTGCATCAAAAATATTTTTGAAAAATTTCGCTCCTTCTACTTCATTCCCGGGTGGATTGACCGTATCAATCCGAAGATACTCCTGAAGATAGTGGATGGCTTCCTCTAAAAGCTGATCCCAATCCATAGCAAACTCCTATTCAGTAGGCAGTTGGCAGAAGGCAGCCGGCAGCGAGAAAATTAATAAAATTATTTTGTTGCTTCTGCATACTGCTTGCTGCTTTCTGCCTTCTGGTTTGCGTTAGCCCTCCCCGAACAGCGGTACAATTTTAAACTGATTCACATCAACTAATCCTTTATCAGTAATTTTAAGTTCTTGGATGACCGGCAGCGATAAGAAGGAAAGTGTCATAAAGGGGTCTGGGATTTTGCATCCAAGGGTTTTCGCTGCACGATGGAGGGCTTCTAACTCAAGGTTGACTTGGGCAACGGAGGCTTCTGACATCAGACCCGCAATGGGCAAGGGAAGAGAAGCTAACACCCTCCCATCCAAAACAGTTGCCAATCCCCCTCTCATCGCTTGAATGACTTCTACGGCTTTCAACATATCCTGGTCATTGGTTCCCACAATGACGAGGTTATGTGAATCGTGAGCCACGGACGAACCGATTGCTCCTTTCTTTATGCCAAACCCCTGGACAAAACCAATCCCGATATTCCCTGTAGCTTTATGCCGTTCAACCACTACAATCTTAAGGATATCCTCTTTGATATTGGGATGGGCCACTCCGTCTTTCAAGACGACTTTCTTCATTATTTTTTTTGTGACAATTTGATCTGGTATCAGTTGGATGACTTTGGCGAGGGGGCAGTCACTTCGAAGAATAAAAGCGTCTTTTTTAAGGGGCTTGATTCGAACGGATCCCGTGACTTTGGGACCCTTCGTTTTTCGGATGGGAGGGGAAAGCATTTTACCCTCATCAGCAACTAATATTCCATCTTTAAAGACCTTCTTAATTTGAAATCGTCCCAGATGATCGAAACTAACGATGTCAGCCCGATAACCCGGAGCAATGGCTCCGAGGTCATCCAGCCTGAAATATTCTGCAGGATTGAGTGTTGCCATCTGAATAGCTAAGATGGGGTCAATTCCCCATCGGACCGCCTGCCTGACCATGGAATTGATATGACCCTCTTCGAGGAGTTCTTTTGGATGTCGGTCATCGGTGACGAAGAGAAAGCGTCTCGAATTCTTGGGGTGGACAAGGGGGATGAGACTTCTGAGATTTCTTGCAGTCGTTCCTTCTCGGATCATAATCCACATCCCATTTTTCAATTTCTCTTTCGCCTCTTTGAGAGTGGTACATTCATGTTCAGAACGAATTCCTGCGGTGAGATAAGCATAAAGCCCTTTTCCCGAAAGCAGTGGGGCGTGGCCATCAATGCGCTTCCCCTTTGCCATCTTAATTTTTTTGAGAACTTCTGGATCTCTGAAAATGACACCCGGGAAATTCATCATCTCTGCCAATCCAATGGCCCAGGGTTCTTTAAACAGAGGTTCTAAATCGTTTGCCTTGAGGGTAGCTCCCGAAGTTTCCAAATGCGTTGCAGGAACACAGGAAGGAAGCATGATGAAAATATTTAAGGGAACGCCTCTTGCCGATTCTGCCATGAAGCGGATGCCCTTTTGACCAAGCACATTGGCAATTTCATGAGGGTCGGCGATTACAGTGGTGGTTCCGTTAGGAAGGACAGCTCGAGCAAATTCAGGGATGGTTACCATGCTCGATTCAATGTGGACATGACCGTCAATCAACCCGGGACAAAGAAAATCGCCCTTCACATCAATAATCTTTCTGGCTTGATAATCTCCGAAACCTACGATCACCCCTCCGAAAATGGCCACATCCTTTTTTTCGATCTGACCTGAGAAGACATCCACGACCCTTCCGTTCTTAATCAGAAGATCCACCTTTCCTTCACCTGTAGCGACCCGGATTTTTTCTTTTAGCGAAGCCATCTTTTTCCACCCTCTTCTTCAAAATGGATAAATGGGGTCACATCTTCAGATGTCATTAATTATTTTGTTAGCCATTCTTTCTAATTGCCGATCTACATTTAGGTGGGTTTGCGCACGCTTCACCGCCCCCGTCACCGCAGTATACCCCACCCCAAACACCTTCCCAATCTCCTCGTTCCCATAAACACCAAGCTGATATAAAATATAAATCGTCACATCCCTGCTCCAACAACGATACTTACGAACCTTCAACAACGATTCAGGATTCCTCTCCCCCAACCTTTCCAAGATTTCTAAAGCCAAAGCCCCAATGTCTCTTCCCCTCAATAATGACCTCCCCTGTGGCTTCTCCCGATGTCCCTCTCTCTTCACCCTCCCCATACACTCCTCCGAAAACCCCTCACTCCCAAGGTATAATCCATGCCAAAGCTCACCCAAGATATTCTCCTCTCCTCTCAAAGACATCTCCTGAACTTTCATGAACCCCTTCCGACTCCCTCCATGTATCCCTAATACTAATCCCGTCGTTAACCACGATACCTCATACCTCCTATCCGCATAAGCCCGATAACTACTCCATGGATAATCCCATAATCTCCTCACGATACCCGCCCGAAGGGGGTTACCATGAATATAAAGGCACATGGCCGTAAAGTAACGATCATTCTCAATCAGAAAACTCTTAAATCGTCCCTGAAACAGATGACCGCTTCGCTCATGCCGGCGGTTAAACCAGACCGAATAGCTTAGACCCAGCCACTGAATCGCTCGGGAGAGATTGGCTTCTTTTGTTCGAATCAGGAGGTGATAGTGGTTTTTCATCAAAACATAGGCATGGACTTCTAATTTAAATCGTTCCACCGCCTTTTCGAGGGTGTCAAGAAACCGAAGGTAATCCTTTTCGTCATAATAGATATCTCGCTTTTCATTCCCTCGGGATAAGACATGGTAGAAGGTATCAGGGTAATCCATGCGGAGGGGCCTAGCCATACCGTTATCCTACATAAACATGATCTTTTGTCAAGAAATTAATGACATCTGAAGATGTGACCCCGACCATTTTAGAGACCTTTGACATTAAAGGAAGATATTGAAAAAGGGAAGAGAATTTGGTATAAAATTAAATAATAATTTATCATCAAAAAATATAATTTACTAATAAATATAAATAGATAAATTCTATTGACTTAAAGATTTTAATATAGTAAAAAGGAAGCATAAATTCCATTTTGAGACTCAATATGGAAATAATAGACCGATTTTTCCAGGCTCCTAAAACCAGTTTTTTCCTTTTTGGCCCCCGTGGGACTGGCAAGTCAACATTTGTGCATCAGCATTTTAAGAATGCTATTTATATAGACCTGCTTGATCCTGATCGAGTTCGCCTTTTTTCAGCCATGCCCGAACGGCTCAGAGAAATGATAGAGGCTCAACCTGAATCAGGCTTTATCGTGATTGACGAAGTCCAAAGGGTCCCCGAATTGCTCCCGGTCGTTCATGGCCTCATCGAGGCAAAGAAAGGCTGGAAATTTGTTCTCACAGGCTCAAGTGCACGTAAACTCAAACGGACAGGGATAGATCTGCTTGGCGGACGGGCACTCTTATATACCATGCATCCTTTCATGGCGAGAGAGCTTGGGCACCACTTCAACTTTGACAAAGCCATTCACCACGGGCTCTTGCCCGTTGTTGTCGCTTCAGAAGATCCTGCAGAGGTATTGCGTTCCTATGCAGCCCTATATTTACGGGAAGAAGTTCAAATGGAAGGATTGGTCCGAAACATCGGTCATTTCTCGCGTTTTCTGGAAGCCATCAGTTTCTCTCATGCATCTATTCTCAATGTGAGCAATATTGCCCGGGAATGTGAGGTAGAACGAAAAGTAGTGGAAGGCTATGTGGGAATTCTTGAAGATATCCTGTTAGGCTGGCGACTTCCCGTCTTCACCAAACGAGCAAAACGCGAGCTGTCGGTCCATCCGAAGTTTTATCTGTTTGATACAGGTGTTTTCAGGTCTCTGAGACCAAAAGGGCCTTTGGATCGGGTAGAGGAGATTGAAGGACAGGCCCTGGAAGGATTAGTGGCCCAGCATTTAAAGGCATGGACTGCTTACTCAAAGGGTCAAATGGAATTGTTCTATTGGCGGACAAGATCAGGGGCAGAGGTGGATTTTGTCGTTTATGGACCAGAAGGCCTTTGGGCATTGGAAGTTAAGAATGCGCGCAAAATACATACAAGCGATTTACGAGGTTTGCGCTCATTTATGGGGGAATACCCAGATAGCAGGGCACTTTTTCTTTATCGTGGGAAAGAACGAATTGTCAAGGAAGGGATTCTCTGTTTGCCGTGTGTGGAATTCATCAAGGAGCTGTGGCCTGATCGATTGCTGGATCAAGCCTTTGCCTGACTTAAATGAGTATGGATATTTCATAGTTAAATAATTAGAAATAAGGATTTTTATAACACTTTAGCCATTTGAAATGAAATTGGGTTGAACTCTGGTCAGAAATGCTTCCAAAGCTTTAGAATATGGAACCATCTGAATAGTTCGGTAAAAGGTTTCCGCTCTAAAGCTTTTCCAGCACCCATGACCGGAGTCAAATGGATGATTTTTCGAAAAACTAAATTGTTACGGATTCTTAAAAATGCCACTTCATTCTCTGCTGCAAAGGGAAGATTTTTATGTCATCTCGGTGATTGGGGGGGATCAAGTTGGGATTGTCTCGGAAGTGACCCAGCTGCTCTTTAAGCAAGGATTGAATATCCTAGATATTGAACAGACGGTCATTCATTCCCAATTCACCATGGTCCTCCTCATCCAACCACTCCGGCCTCGTTTTCAGCCGAGTCAACTGCAAACAAGTCTCAGTCGATTGGCAAAGAGACAAGGGATGAGTATTACGATGACTCCCCTTCATGAATTTAGGGGGTTAAGGCTGGCCGAGACCAAGAGGCCCTATGTCCTTACCCTCATGGGACCGGACCGGGCAGGAGTCGTGGCAGCCTTTTCTTCTGCTCTGGCCAAACACCATTGCAACATTGAGCGAATTAAGATGATTGCCAGAGGAGAATTCTTAGCCATGGAAATGTGGGCGGACCTTCGAGAAGCAAATTTTTCTCTTTTGCGACAGGATCTCACCACCGTTGCTAAGAAGGTTGGGATGGATATCATCGCCCAACCCGAACATATTTTTAAAAAGAGAAAGAAGGTCATTGTCTTTGATATGGATTCAACCATTGTGGATGGAGAAATCATCGACGAAATGGCGACGCTTGCCGGAGTGGGTAAGAAGGTCGCTGCCGTTACTGAAAGGGGAATGCGAGGAGAAATCGATTTTCCAGAGTCTCTCCGGACAAGGGTGTCTTTTCTAAAAGGGTTGAAAATTAAGAGCTTGGAATCCATTGCCAAAACGTTTAAGCTCACCAAGGGAAGTGAAGAGCTCATTGCAGCCCTGAGGGAGATGGGATTTAAGATTGCCCTCATCAGCGGCGGGTTCAGTTATTTTACAGGTGTTTTAAAGAAAAGATTGGGATTCGATTATGCCTTCGGAAATGAATTGGAGATTAAAGAGGGAAGGCTGACCGGAAGAATCAAAGGGAGGATCATCGACGCCAAAAGGAAAGCCGAAGTCCTGGATCAAATCTGCCGTAAGGAAGGGATCACCCGGGATGAAGTTGTCGCGGTGGGGGATGGATCAAACGATCGGATTATGGTGGCGAATGCAGGGTTAGGGATCGCCTTTAATGCAAAAGAGATTTTGAAGAAAGTGGCGGATGGAGCCATTACGAAAGATCATATGAAGGGAGTCCTTTACTGTCTGGGAATTACAGATCTGGACCTGAAAAGATGAAAAATCCGAAATCCGAAGCACGAATTTCGAAACAATATCGAATGACCAAAATCCTAAACTTAAGAAATTTTACTTACGAATTGAGTGCTCAGAAATTGCTTTGATGGTTTCGGTCATTTGGAGATTGGATTTGCCTGCCCTGTTAAGTACGCTTTGAGTTACTTCTGGCTGATGGATTGCGATCCGTCTGGTAAAGAAAAATCGTCAGTATCGGGGGAAATTACTTAACAGGGTAAAGATTTCGATATTCGAATTTCGGATTTAGAGACAAACTCAGTCTCATTGATCCAAAGTTGCAGGGTTAAGGGGTCATGAAGTCGACATCCTTCCAAAAGGTCAAAGCCGTCATCTTCGATTTTGACGGGACACTGGCAGTGCTTAACATCGATTTTTCTCTCATGAGAGAAAAAATATTCGATTTGGTGAGGCGTTATGGTATTAGAGAAGAAGCGATTCAGGAGAAGTACCTCCTTGAGATCATTGACGAGGTCTACCAAACCCTGTGGAAAAAGAATCCTTCCGGTGCAGAGGCATTTTATCAGGAGTCCCATCGGATTCTTCATGAAGAAGAAATGAAGGCTGCAGGGGAGGGGAGACTGATTCCAGGAACAGAGGCAACCTTAAAAAGTTTAAGGGAGAAGGGAATTAAAGTCGGAATCATTACACGGAATTGTGAGGATGCGGTTCGGAAGGTTTTCCCTGATATCAATGATTTTTGTGATGCATTCGTCTCGAGAAATTCGGTGAAGAAGGTGAAACCCCATCCAGACCATCTGACCTATGCGATGGAATCATTAAAAACTTCAGGGGAAGAGTCAATGATGGTTGGAGATCATATCATTGACATTCAGGCAGGGAAGAGGGTGGGGATGAAGACAATTGGTGTATTAACAGGAAGGATAAAGAAGGAGGAGTTTGAGAAAGCAGGGGCGAATTATATTTTGAGAGAGGCTTCAGAGATTTTTGGGTTATTGGAGCAGCAAGAGATTGGAACGATGGAATGATGGAGCAATGGAATAATGGGTTGATTTATTTTTTGTTTTATTTCCCAACGTTCCAATATTCCACCATTCCACTATTCCATGAGCAGTTTTGCGAGGAGGTTCTAAAAATGGGTAAAAGAGTAATCCAAACCGAGAAGGCGCCAAAGGCGATTGGTCCATACTCCCAGGCCATTCAGGCAGGGAATTTTCTCTTTCTCTCCGGACAGATACCTCTCGATCCAAAAACAGGGGAATTGGTGAAAGGAGATATTCGGCAGCAGACTCAGCAGGTTTTGGAAAACATAAAAGGGGTAATGGAATCCCAAGGGTTAGGGATGGAAGATGTGGTCAAGGTGACAATTTTTTTGAAAGATATCGGAAATTTCAATCAGGTAAATGAGATTTATTCGACTTACTTCCCATCTTCACCACCGGCAAGATCAACGGTCGAGGTGGCTAAACTCCCAAAGGACGCTGATATAGAGATAGAGGCTATTGCCGTCATTTAATTGGGGACAGGCAACTTTTTGTTCGACAAAAACCATAATTTTAAAAAGGATGATGGCAAAAAGTAGCCTGTCCCCTTTAAAGGGTTTCCCACTTGGCGATCTTCTTTTCTCCATCCGGGGGATTAATTTGGATTTCGAATGTGATGGATTCAGGTTTTGCCTCGAGAAGTGAATAACCAATAATCAATACACGACCCGAGGAAGGGGGCAGAGGAAAGTTAAGTGTTACCTCTTCCGGATTTAGAGCAAATTCGGTTACAGGGGTTCCCTCGGAGAATTTCACTTCTTTTGGGGTGACCACTACTTTAATGGAATTAGGTGGCACAGGAGATGTGCGGCTCCGGTTGATCACTTCAATATGAATTTCTAACATTTTAAGTTGAGAAGGAGGGGACCCAATCTCCCTTGTCTGGAAACGGGTCTCGCCTAACCTGATATCCGTACCTTTTTCTACTACGGCCTTAGGCTGGGAGAAAACTACCCCCGTTGCCACAAACAGTAAGAAGAATAAGCTCAATGCATAAACAGTCGTTTTTCTAACCAATTGGCCCATGTTACCTTCCGTTAAAGAAGGACTGAAAATCATGGAAATCCGAATAATCGTGTACTAAAATCTGGGTAATCAAGAGAGGGTATCATTCGCCTTGTCTCTATCCCGAACTTAATTTACCACATCTATATTCGGATGGGAAGGCTTTTAAATTTTTGGTAGTGTCCTAATTTGAAGTAAATCTGGTTCAGATTATGAGCCAAGTTGAAATATGACAAAAATTGGACATAAATGTCAAATTGTTACCATTTTTTTATTGGGGCTTTTAATGGGAGAAGTAAATTAATTATCAAATTCAATATGTTATCTACCAACATATTATATGGTTCAAATATTGCGTGATCTTTAATTTATTATCAAATATTTTTTTCTTAACAAATGCATTTTTTTGTTGACACGAGATTGATTTTCCGGTATTGGTATATTATATTTAAATAAAAATGAGGGGCTGGAGTGGTGTCTCAAGCACTGCGAAAGGATAGAATCCTACAGCGCCTTGCTGAAAGCCTGCCCTAAAAAGCAGGCTTTTCCTATTTAAATGGTTTGTCATATCCAGTTATTTTAAATCCATTTTCTGTCGTTTTTATTGTTTGGTAAGTTTTTCTAAACACTCTTTGATAAAGAGTATTCGTATACTTACAATATTCACCTTTTGTCATCATTTCTTCTTGTCTCCTTATAATCGCTGCAAAAAGATCAGCCATTTGAATTCCAGGAGAATACAAGGAATTTACAAAAAATGGAGTTTCAACTATTCTGTGATATTTTTTACCGTTTGGATTTCCAAATCTATAGTTCAGATGTTCTTTGGAATGGATAAGAGTTCTCTTCGGGTTTATTTCATCTAAAATCAGTATTCCTCTATGATCATTTCCTTGATCCTCCAAAAAACTATGAATAGAAATTTGAAGATATTGAATAGATAGTGGGTATAACCACCTATACCGACATTCTTTATTTGACTTATCTTTATCTATTATAACTGCAAAAATTGGGAATCCGAATGAATCATGAATATTTATAATTTGATGCGCAAAGTTCCTTTTAACTTTGTTTTGAATATCATGTTTTGATACCAAATCTGAACCTTTAATTTCACTATCATGGCGTGAAAAAGTTTTGGGGAAGAAATGCCGTTTTAATCCTTCCATTTTTTTATAAAGTTCTGGCCATTGGGAATTGTGGAATACGGTGGAACAAACAACAAAGAATCTACTTGTGGTATCGGAAGATTCTGGGGTGCCAGATTCATCGATGTAGAAAAAATACATACATTTTGCCTCCCTTGAGTTCGTCGTAAAGGATTTCTTAAATCACTTGCGAAATTCACTAATGATTGCCGCCCTCACTGCGGCCTGTGGTGAATCAACAGCCCCCTGATGAAGTACCGCAAAAAAACGCCTCTTCTTTGAATTATCCAATCCATAAGACCATGCATAGCAAAGTTTAGATTTAGGATGGTCGATTTTGAATAACCACAACCCCTTCCCAAACTACCTCTCCTTCAAATTCTTCTTTGACCGGGACGGATTCAATCCAGGTTGCTTTACAATCGTGAAGATCAAGAATAGCCTTTTTAAGTGTCTTTATATATAACGTCTGTTGTGTTTTCATTAAAGTAAAATTATAGCAATTTCCTAAAAAGAAGGCAACTCAAAATTTTGTCTCATTCAACGTATGGACAAAACAATCTGGTTCTTTATTTCTGAAATTAAGAACCTGTAGTGTTCGGTATTTTATGAAAACATAACACCCATGTTTTTTCCCTTGACAATTCAAAACAGATGTGCATAATTAATAGTAACAGATTAAACTTAGGAGGTGAAACAATATGGACGCCACGGCACTTGGAAGTCTTCGGAATAAGTTCTTGAAGGAAGCGAAAGATCTGGAAGAACAATTGAAAGAACGTCGGGACAAGATTAAGGCTATCGATTTAGTGTTGGGTATGCTGATTGAACAAGGGGGCGACAAAACCAGGAACAAGCCCATTGGGGGTGATGTCAATCGGTTTCGTAAAATGGGAGCAAAGGAGGCGATTCTAAAATGTATGAATGAACCAGTCCGTTGGTGGTCAATGGCAGAAATTAAAAAAACATTATTTGATGGTGGTTTCAAATCGAAATCCAAAGACCCAAATTCAGTTATTGCATCAACCACCAGGCGTCTGCTTGAAAAGGAAGGGAAACTTGAAGTTGATAAAACAGCAAAACCACAACGGTTCAAAATAAAGGAAAAAGAAACATCAGCCCAAGAACTTCCCATAGAAACTAAACCGGTGACATAAGAAAATTAAGGGGGGTGACGAAATGAGAAGAGTCCTTAGCTCTTGCTGACCACAAGAATCGCCGTCAGTGAGGGCCATAACAGGAAGACCCCCACGGTCTGCAATCGGTGGCACGATGCAAACCCTGGGGGTCATGGCGATACATCGGGGGGCGGCTGGTGCCCGTTTCGGACTTTACACCCTGTTGCGCGGGGTTCGATTCTCCGGCCCTCCATTTTTCTTTATATCAAATTTTTTGGGGGATTGCAATGAATATTTTAAAGACTGAAAAACAGGAAATGGTCATTGGAGGATTGGTCGAAGGTTCTTCGATCCGTTCTATTGAGCGAATGACAGGAGTTCATCGGGATACTATCATGCGCCTTATGGTTGGGGTTGGCAATACATGTGAAAAGATCATGAATACCTCTATGCGTAATTTAACCTGCAAAGACATTGAAGTTGATGAGGTTTGGTCATTTGTAGGAAAGAAACAAAGGCATGTGGGACCAATGGTTAACCCTAACATGGTTGGCGATTTCTATACCTTTATTGTTCTTGATTCAGAAACTAAAC
The DNA here is from genome assembly GCA_002780715.1 of Deltaproteobacteria bacterium CG03_land_8_20_14_0_80_45_14. Classification (GTDB taxonomy): domain Bacteria; phylum Desulfobacterota; class BSN033; order BSN033; family UBA1163; genus UBA1163. Next base: position 10,392 of record PEUO01000039.1, on the reverse strand, counting down.
TGATCCCTACTTACAAAGTCGGGAAACGTGATCTGCCTACCGCTCAAGCCTTTATTTCTGACCTATCATCTCGTCTTAGCAATCGTATCCAATTGAGTTCTGATAAACTAAAAGCTTACGTCGAAGCAGTTGAAACAGTCTTTAGTGCAGACATTGATTATGGGCAGATCGTAAAGTCCTATGAGGCTGAGCCTATTGGCCCAGGTAGGTACAGTCCCCCCAAAGTCATTTCCGTCCTAAAAGAGTATATTACAGGAAACCCCGATTTTAATAAAATCTGTACCTCATTTGTGGAAAGGCAGAATTTAACCGTCAGGATGCAAATGCGCCGATTTACCCGTTTAACCAATGCCTTTAGCAAAAAGCTTGAGAACCTGAAGACGGCTGTTGCCCTTCATTTCACTCATTATAACTTTGAGAGGATTCATGGTACATTGAGGATGACGCCGGCGATGGCGGCAGGCGTGACAAAAGAGCTTTGGTCTATTAGGGATTTAATCGAGAGGGCAAATTAGGACAGCACCAAATTTTTTAAACCTCTTGATCCCACAGATTCCAAAAAAGGATTACACGGATTTTTCTTTAATTTCAATGCAGTTCTAATCTGTGTAATTTTTCATGACGGGTATGTCA
>PEUO01000039.1:3978-9736 GCA_002780715.1 Deltaproteobacteria bacterium CG03_land_8_20_14_0_80_45_14 | reverse complement strand
TTCGTTTAGTGTCCAACGGTTACGTGAACTTCTTGAGCCGAACAACGTAACCGAATGACGATACGGGCATCGTTACCCTTGCCGTAACCCGAAAACTTCATTTTCTACATAATCCTTTTATAATCGGTGTAATCAGAGGTCTCGTTTTTAGAGACCTCAAAGAAAGTTCTTGACAAAATAACTTTTTTTAACTATTTGTATTAGCAAGGTTTTTGGAGTAACGAGGGTTTTTATTAAAAATTTATGAAAGGGGGAAAGATTATGAAAAGGACGCCTTTACTAATTGTGGTTCTTACCTTTCTGGTTTTTTCTATGGCAGGGATTGCCCATAGCTGGCAGGGAAGAATGGCTGGGATGGGTGACCCTTACGGTCTTATTAAAGATGAGTCCGATTTTCTCATCCATCCCGCAGGCATTGCCAAAGGTCAGGGGATTAATTTTTACGGTTTTTATCGCTTTAACTGGCGGGAAGTGACGGACTGGAATTACACTTTAGATTTCGGCCCCGGTATATCCCAATTCCCTTATAGAAGCTCGGGGGATCAGCAGGAGCATGATGGCCTCCTTGGTGCCGCCTTTCCCTTGGGTCCAGGGAGGATGGGGTTGTTCTTTCAGTATGCAGGCAAGAGAGGCGATTTTGATGGTAAAGAGGATTTATTAGGTCCTCCCCTACAATTTAATAGATATGATTTAAAGAATGACCTGGATTCATTTTCTTTAAGGCTTCTCTATGGCCTTCCCATAGGGGGATTTAAACTCGGGACTGAGTTCCAGCTAGCATACCGCCAGGAACAAAATAAGACTTTTTTCGATCAAGATAGTGGTGTGGGAATACATGCATTCTGGACAAACAATATATTTGGCGCAATTCTTCCTTTTATAAACACTTTTCCATTTATGTTCCCCTATGATTCTAAGTATTGGGAGGCGGTGCTCAAGGGTTCTCTGAAAGGTACAATTGGCCCTGCTAATATTGCCTTTACTTTGAAAGGTGGCTACATATTCAAAGGAGACAATAAGTTGGGGTTTAACTACAGAGATACAACCCTCGCTTCAGGCGACATTGACATGGATGGTGAGGTTAAGGGATGGAGGATAGGAGGTGATTTTTGGTTGCGGTACACCTTAGTGAAAGACCTATCGCTCCCTTTCCTCATCAAAGTGGAATACCAAAAGAAGAGCAGGGAAGGGGATGGACCAGCAACCGGTATCTTTGGCCCTGCTAATATTGATTACGAAAATGAGGAGAAGATCTTAGAATTGGAGACGGGCCTCGGTTTAGATAAGGAATTTGCCAAAGGGACAAGGATTGCAGGGGGCATTTACTACGGCTATCTCAAGAATAAGAACAATTTTATGTTTAATGCATCAAGTGCAGGACCATTCTTCCAGACTTGGGATAGCAGCAATTACCCCGATCAGACCGAACACCGAGTTATCTTGAGAATAGCAGGGGAAAAGGAACTTTCTCCTATGTTTGCGATGAGGATGGGATTAAACTTTTTCTATGGCTGTGTGAAAGAGGATTTTAGGTTTACTTATGTTGACACTTTTCCTTCTAGTTTATCAGAGAAAATCTCCTTAGATGGTTCTCGCTGGGGGATAGGAGCTTCCTTGGGAGCCACAGTTAAAGTTCAGCGATTCAGTATTGAGCCTTTCGTTGGTGGTGGCTACCAGAAACTGAACTTAAGTGGAGATGGGGACCGGTCGGGTTTACTCTTAGATATGGACAAATTAAAGAAAGAGTGGTCCGTCGGGGGGGGATTTTCAGTAAAATTTTAGATGATAGATTCTGGCTTCTTGATGCTGGATGATAGAATAGTTTTGAGAAAAATATTCTTTTTGTGAGAAATAATTTGGGATTTTTGTGGAAAATTTTTCCACTTTTTAGTTTTTTGCTGAACTGCAATGTTTAAAAAAAATATCTAATTTATCATGTACTTATGCCATTTTAGAGTATCTGGCATGAAAGTTGCTTAATTCATAGGGCAACATGCTGTTGAGTATAAGCATAAAGCTTCTTGTGACCTCGAAAAAGATTGGAAAAAAAGGAGGTTAACCGAAAATGAAGCGTACAATTCTGATTCTGGCGGCTTTAGCGCTACTGCTATATGGAGCATGGCCGGCTGAGGCGGTGACGATCACCTACGTGGAGGAAACGATAGGAACAGGCGAACTAGGCTCGAACAACTTCGCCAGCAGCCTCGTTACCTTCACCTTCGTCGGAGACACCACAAACGTAATAGAGATAGATCCAGGCGTCTTCAGGAACACAGTGGGCACAGCGACAGTTTATGTTGAGAATATAGGCACGGCATTTTTTACTGACAGCATGGTATCGGTTGTCAATCAGAATGTTGGTGGCGCAGGGGTTAGCGATTTGACGTTGGATTTATTGGTTTTGGCCACATTAAACACGATATTCGCTACCTATACTCTAGATACTGCCATCGGGCCCATATCAGGCGCATCCGTCTTCAACCCTAACCTAATATTCCCTACAACCCTCGGTGATTTCTCTTTGTCGGAAATCGGAGATTCGACTTTCACGGCGATAGTAAGCGCCGTGCCAGAACCCGGCACCATGCTTCTAGTCGGGTCTGGCCTCCTCGGGCTTGCTGGATTCAGGAGGAAACTAAGAAAATAAATTCTTATTTATTATTTGACGAAAAGCAAAGGCAGAATCAGAAAATGACTCTGCCTTCTTTGTTTTCGGAAAATGATAATAATTTGCTAATCTTCTACACATTGGGCCTTATACAATTCCCGAAAGCGTCCATTATCTTTTGAAACAAGTTCATCCCAGGTTCCGGATTCGATGAGACGTCCTTCCTCTATAACATGAATAATATCTGCCCCTCGTATAGTAGAAAGTCGATGAGATATGATTAATATCGTCATCTGTCCATGAAGCCTCTCTATTGCATTCTGGATTCGCTTTTCATTTTCGGAATCCAAAGAACTTGTGGCTTCATCAAGAATTAATAAGGATGGTTTCCTCAACAATGCTCGAGCCAATGCTATTCGCTGCCTCTCACCTCCTGACACAAGTACTCCTCTATCCCCGAGAATTGTATTCAGACCTTTGGAAAGTCCGGAGATTAACTCCTCTGCGGCGGCAAATCTAAGTGCCTGATTGATTTCTTCTTCATCCACATCAGGCTTTGCCCAAATTAGATTGGTCCGTAAGGTGTCATGGAAAAGGAAGGTATCTTGAGGCACGTATCCAATTTGGTCTCGCCAGGCTTTTATCCGCTCGTGGTTTAACTCCTTTTCATCCACCAGTATTCGTCCTTGATTAGGAACGATTAATCCCATTAGCAGATCAGCAATAGTGGTCTTACCTGCGCCAGATGGACTGACAATGGCTGTGGTCTCTCCAGCTTTAATGACAAAATCAAGATTTCTGATAACCGGAGTTATACCCTGATCATCATAACTGAATGTAACTCCTTCAAATCGAATGCCCTGTTTAAGTCCGAATTTTTCAATTCCCTCAGCCTTAGGCTCAGCTGCCGCCTCACAACGCTGTTGCATTTCCATGACCCTGTTAAATGAGGGCAGCATATTGACAAAAGCTTGGAAACTTTGTTGAATATTTGAAAATTTAGGCATGATACGGGCAAAAAGAAAAAGTAATAAAAGGACCCCGGCAGTTGGGATAGAAAGTACTTGAAAAGAGATGTAGAGGATGAGGCTCAGAATCAATACCGAGCCAATGTCAAACCAGTAATTCACCTCAGCCTGATTCTGGACCGCATGGGTGTACATGTGGTGAACCTGTTCGGTAAGTCTACCAAAGATCTCAGCATGGCGATCCTCAGCTCCATAGCTTTTTGCAGTCTTCATTCCGCCAAGATGTTCTGTGACGGCAGCATATAAGCTCTCCATGGCTTCAGAAAGTCCTTCTCCAGTCTCATGGGCGACCTTTGTCTTTCCTTTCAACAATAGCATCAATCCGACACCACAGAGGAACACAAGTCCTGTCGTCAAAGCCGAAAGTTTCAATGCAAGCAAAACATAGACAATTGACACAATTGCTGTGGCAAGAAGGTTTATGGCGTAATAGGTTGCTGCTCCCACGCGTTCCATCTCAATAGTTAATATGTGGGTGAAATCAGATAACCTTTGACGAACAAAAAAAACCCAATTGGTATTAGCAATAGCTCTGTACAAACTCTGCCTTAGATAAGCTACAAATTCGTGTTGGAGGGTGAGGCTCACAGAATTCTCCAAACGTTTAAGTACAGAATGAATGATGACAGTAAATACATAGACAGAAAGGATGACGATCAATGTAGGTTGAACGCTGATGGCCATGAAGAGAGATGACACAAATTCAGCAATCCGACCTAAAGTGCCATGCTGCACATCCAGCCCAACCAACTGCAGAAGGGGCACCAGCATCAACAGACTGATACCTTCGGTCAGACTTAGGGAAACCATCAATCCCAAGGCCAGTGCTACCTTCCAGGACATGATATTAATTAGGGTCGTAAGATATTTTTGAAGAGGGTGGTTTATCATTTAGGTTAGCTTCACATTTTCAGCTTTTGAGATTTATTTTTGAGTTTAGATTCGCGCGACACTTACCCTAAATTGATCCTCCGTTACTCTATAGTTATAAGTCACTGTAAAGCGATGCCCGGTCAGCAAATTCAGTGGATCGGTTAATATCCATACTGGACTACGCCACGAACAGTCCTTATCTGCCTGTGCAGGATGTGTTGACAACCTCATTGTTGGTCCAAGTTCTAATTCGAAATAAACGAGTAACCCGTCCAACTGCCCTGAAGCATTGGCAGTGACCGATATGGTATTATCTATCATGAGTTGACTACCATCCTTAAAATCCACGTCCGCGAGCAGTACAGGTTTACAAAGTGTTTTCCAGTCACTTGCCAAAGATGGATTAATATAAAATGTTTGAGATGAATTTCGAGTAATATCTATCAATGGACTGAAATCGATACCGTACCATAATTTCCAATTTTGCAGTGTCTCTGCTGCAAAGGTATGTTTAATAAGTTCAGTTTGAGGGATTGCGATCGGCAGACCAAATATCTTTACTCTATTAGGTATCAGTCGTGCATTTGGCTTTAACAGTCTTTTGAGCGCATCCACGGTTGTTTCCAGTACTCTTTCTCCCAAAGGTTCATTACCGATTATCTCACTGATAAGTACATCAGCTTGTTCGGGCAGATTTATTTGTGTCGACCATCCTTCAATAAGTGTAATCCGATCTGCCAATCCATTAGCTTCAAAAATTGCCTTTGCAGATTTACCAATACCACTGGCTTCAATCGCATAAACATGCCGAGCTCCGGCACGTGCTGCAGCAATCGCCAGTATCCCTGTTCCCGTTCCAATATCTACAACGATATCTCCAGGATGCACCACCTCTTGTATTCCTTTGAGGAAACTCGATGTCCGTATCTTATCATTCAACATGGCGACGTGAATTGGTGCTGAATCAAATCCAGAGGCTTTTATTCTAAAGGTGGGTATATTTTGCGACTTCTCTCGGAGCACCCCAGCTTCATATAGATGAACAATTGTACTCATTAAATCCATCCAGTCTTGAGCCCCCTTAATACCTATTTGTAACTTGCGTAACGCTTTAGAGAGAGAGGTAGGTTGATAAAATGCATCGAGTATTACCAAGCCGTGGGATCCACACCGAATTGCCCTTCCTTCCAAGTAAATCTCAATATTATTGGTTGAATCAATATTTACTCTGATGTCGGGGACGCGCTGG
>PEUO01000039.1:914-3954 GCA_002780715.1 Deltaproteobacteria bacterium CG03_land_8_20_14_0_80_45_14 | reverse complement strand
GTCATAAGTTTCTCCATTTTATTTTTGCAGGATTTATCTTAGCCTGGACACAAAAGTTGAATGTTTTAGGTTCAGGAAAAAATTGAGGAACGGTTAACGGCTTGCTCATCAATTATCCAAGTCATTCAGATCGTTGATGATGGCCTCTCGAACTGCTGGAAGAAGGTTGAAGTTCCTGGGGAAAATAAGACGGCGGACCGAAATGGTTGACACGACCCGTTCAAGAAAATGGAATTGACGCTTAAGCATATCATGATCTGTAATATCAAGCCTAAAAGCACATCGGACCAATGCCATAAAACTTTCCCGGGGAGAAAGGTGTTCAATCATGATTTGCGTCTTCCCTTCGGTTTCGATGGAATCGGGGATAAAGTAAAGTCGTCTAAGTGGCTGCGGTTCTGTACGATAAGCCTCCGATTTCCCTTCGATGCAAAGACGTTGCTTCGTAGTATAATGGGCGACTGATTCATAAACTACATCGTTTCCGAAAAGGCACTTGAGCGCATCTCCCCAAAGCCTTAGTCCTGGGTAAGCAGGTATTGCATAGATTTTTTCATCCTTTTCCGTGAGGACCAGGCAATCATCGCTTAAGAGGGGATATCCCATATTAAGGAGACTTCCAGCCACTGTGGATTTGCCGGACCCGGTTGGGCCGGCAAAGGCCACTGCTCCCTTTGCTGTAAGCACAGCGCTAACATGTAAAGCCTCGCCGCCCTTCAGATTAATGACCAATGGGATTACCTGATCCAATAGGAGGTGTTGAATTGTATCCGAGGGAATGCCATGTCCAGGCATGCAGAAGATCTCTTTCCCATCATTCTTGACAAAGAAGTCAACAAGTTCATTAAAACGAAGCAGATAGCCCCCATCGATTTTAGCCAAAGAAAGCCACGGTTCACCCTTTGGAAGATACCATTTCATAAACCAATTAGAAGGTGATGGAAATGGTTTTGTTAAAGATACACTTCGAATCCAGGCATCAACCTCTGTTTCAGCAGCGGAAGGCACCCCTGGTAACATATCATTACTGGCAATGACTAAACCATATAATTGATAAAGCATATGGCGAGTCCTCCCTCCTGCCGATCACTAGACAAAGAAGTTCAAGAAGCATTTATTTATTATTGCTTTTTAGATGTCACTATGAGCGTTTGCGTAATGTCGCATCAGATAAAAGACCTGATCCCGATTGTGTCAGTTTTTCCATATGCCCATACTCGACAAGTTGCGGTTTAACATAGGATTTTCTGTTATGTTTTTTGAGCATGCTATCTGCTTCCTCACCTTTACGGCCTTTGTGTTCTTTCATTCTTATCGCCTCCTTTCGGTTCGCCCATGACTGAGCGGTACCAGAGCTCTAACCATACCAATATCTCAAACGTAATTCTAAAGCCATTTTGGGAAAGCGCGCTTTGATATTTTTTAAACTGCTGCTGAAGTAGGTCTGAATGTACTATCCCGCAATCTGCAAGCATCGACGTTCCAAGGAGTTCCATTATCTTAATAGACTGTCGTTCCTTCAACTCGATATCAATCATACAGGAAAATTCCGCTTTTCCCTTTCGCATTCTGACAGTTTCAGGTAGAATGCTTTTCATTGATTCGCGCAGTAACGCCTTTGGCCATTTACCTCGCCACCGACTCTCCTCCGGTATAGCAATAAGAAATTCCACCAGGCATCGGTCGTAGAATGGATGTCGGCTTTCTAAAGCGAAATGAGAAAAAAACCTCTCTCCCATATCTGACGCAATATTGTTGTTCCATCCGTGAAACACCACTTGGTAAATCCGCTGCTGAGCATGGGTTGGGAATTGAGGGAGTTGAACCACAGTCTTCAATCGTTCATCTAATCCCTCCTTCTTGACGTAATCAATGTTAATCCAAGAAGGAATTCCATTTCCACGAACGGGTTTCAGGAGAAGTCTAATGCCTCTTTTCACCTTTTGAGGAATTAGAGGTTTGATACAATAGTTAAAAAAGAGGAATGAAAGTGAATGTGAGGAGATGGTACAGTCGTACCAGATTTGTGTCATCAGTTTATATGTTTTCCCTTTTAGCAGAAGGTCCGTTAGGTGATTATAGTCTACTGACAAAAGTTCATCACCACCGATCCCATCAATCATAACTTTAATTCCCTTTTGTTGGGAGTCTTTAAGGGCTGGAGAAAGGAAGAATAAGGTTGGGCCGTAGGCCACATCAGAATATTCTTTGGTTTTTTCAAAATCCACCTCGGAGAGATGTTTTTCATGTGTGAAGTAATTCCCCTGTACTTTGCACTTTTGGACGACTTCATCGATATACCGCCGCTCATCGCAGGGGAATGTGTCAAAGACAATAGAGAAGGTTTCAAACCCATTATTGGGAATGGACTCCTCTTGATATAGCATTTGAGCCGTGCAAACGATGGATGAAGAATCCAGTCCACCACTTAACAGCGCACCTACTGGGCCGTGGCTTCTCAATCTTACTCTCACAGCCTCTTTAAACAAACTTAGAAAGTGTTCTGCATATTCCTCGTCAGTCTTGTAGCGGATCGAATAATTCGGATCAATATCCCAGTATTGATCTTTGCGAATTTTTCCATTTTCTAAAACCATGAAATGAGAAGGTGGTAATCGGTATACATCCTTGTAAAGAGTCTCCTCTCTTTCATCGAACCGATTCAGAAGATATAGGCAAATAAGAGGTAAATTAGGCTCTTTGGATATTGCATCGTCCTCGAAGATGGCTTTGGGTTCGGAAGACCACCTGAATTTTCCCCCTTTGAAATAATAGTAAAAAGGTTTGATTCCTATTGGATCGCGGGCGCAAAAGAGTGTCTGCTTTCTTTTATCCCAAATTGCAAACGAAAAATCTCCAAGAAGTTTCTCAGGGCATTTCTCGCCCCATTTTTCATAGGCGGCTAAGATGATTTCGCTGTCTGAAATGGTTTCACGGGGGCGGCCATTGAAGTTAAGAGCAGGAATGAGCTCGTCCCGATTATCAATCCGGGCGTCCGCAGTGATGGTGAGGTCCCCGGTTTTGTTTGTTAGAGGGAGTT
>PEUO01000039.1:0-826 GCA_002780715.1 Deltaproteobacteria bacterium CG03_land_8_20_14_0_80_45_14 | reverse complement strand
TCGGTGGGCAATACTATCTACCATCCTTTGAACATCTGTTCTTTCAACCGGACGTCCATCGAGATAGTAGATACCAGCAATACCGCTCATGGTTACTCCAGAATCCCTGTAATGGGGTCATTACCCACGAACCATGAAAGTTGTTTTCCCCCTCACCCTATCCCTCTCCCGCCAGGGGAGAGGGGATAATTTGGGGGTGGGTTGTTTTTTTTACTCCATAGTCAATAGCGGAGTGTAGCTATTGAGGTCTGACCCACCAATGAGAACTCTTCCCTGACTCTCTATCCATGCATGGGCCTTCAGATTACCTTCCTCGTTATTGGTAACACCGATATGGAGGAATACCTCGTGGCCTGCCTGTTGAAGCAATACATGCATGGCTAAGGCTTTGGCAAGACAGGTTGCTTTCGGCACAAATCGACTTGCAACCCCTACTGCCCATGCCAACCGTTCAACTGAAAACTTTTCATTCTCTCCGGCTAACATAGGCCCCACTCTTGTCAGAAGATCCTTAAGAGTTAAAAACGGGAGCATTCCAAGTCCTAACCTTATCAGTCCAAGAAGAATCCATACCCTGAACAAAAGGCGCTTCTCAACCGATGGAAGGTGGAAGAACTTACTTACCTGTTTCATTCTTTACCTCAATCAATTCTTTGTCAAGAAGCTCTTGAAGAAGCATAAGAAGATCTGTCTCGCAACGATCTGGCTCAACATCATATTCTTTTAGGATGGCATCACGGATTTCGCTCACTTTCTTTGGCTCCTGGATGAGCTTCCATATACTGGCTCCCACAGTATTCAGACCGAAATAGACACTGGTCTTTAG
>PEUO01000023.1 GCA_002780715.1 Deltaproteobacteria bacterium CG03_land_8_20_14_0_80_45_14 | reverse complement strand
CTCCACAAATGGCTTAGAAAGCTGGTTAACAGGCGGATTGTTTAATCTTAGAATAGCGACTCCTTGTGTGAGTTCAACTTTTATCGTTCTGTAATCTGATTTCATGCCTTTCCCTCTAATCCCCCTTCATCCCCCTTTGTCAAAAGGGGGAAATGTTTTTTCCTCCCTTTGGTCTCCGACCCAGAGCGGTCTCTGACCCGGAGGGCAAAGGGAGGCGTAGCCCATGGCAATTTCCATGAAGCCGATATGAATGGCAGCCATGGATGAGCCACACTGTTGGTCGACGAACTTCGCGGCAATCGTCTCCGGCAAATTGGCCAGCCAAACGGGGGTACGGCCGCCATAAGCCCACTGCTCACTCACTCCGATGGACGATCCCACGATGAAATCATCGATCTCCTCAGCCTTAACGCCTGTTCTTTTAATCACCTTGGGAAGGAGTTTGGCGAGAAGTTCATCAGCTCTTAGTTTGTAGAACCAGTCCCGAGGCGGGTCATTGGGTCTGGACCTGGATTGGGCAGTTCTTAAATATCCAGCAATCACAACGTCCCTCATCCTTTCCTCCTTCGTATATTGTGTGGAAAACTACTTTTATTACCAAGAGCACAAAATAGTTTACATTTCGTAGGGCAAGGCTTCAGCTCGGTTTCGAGTCGAAGCGACCTTGCAGTAAGCAGGCCTAAAGGCCTGCCCTACAAAAACGATATATTTCGATGTAAACAATATTATGCTCCGCTTAATAAATCCCCCAGCTTCAAAAAATCCCCGGAGGGAGAATCTCCTCCAGGCCTACTTCTTTGTTGCAGGGGCTTCCAAATTCTTTGGCCGTTCCTGAATACCCGCAAGCTTTTTAACCATTTTCTTGCGGGATTCGATGTCGTACTGGGTGGTGATGGCAATAGCCTCCATGATGGGAGAGCCACCCCCGTGATAGGATCCAATCAAATGAATTCCTCCGGTGGCAGAACAGAGTATGTCGCCAATGTAGCGCCATAGCTGGGCGGCATCTTCTGGGTGAATATCCGGGTTCCGGGTGATGTACTTGTAGAGAAGATCCTTAGTCTCGGGGTTCATAAAATCTCCCTCATAAGGGAAGGTGGCCGGGATACCGCCTGCGATGTCGCATAGAATCTCGGCTTCCCGGAAGACCGCCTCACCGGTAAGATTACGGCCCACGTTGGCATAAATGGAATGCGGGATGTAACTTCCCGGCCCATAAGGCAAAAACCCTACCCCAGGGACGTACAACTCGGGTTTCCCCAATTCGGAAGCCGTAAACCCGGCTGCATAACCGAGCTCGGACACCCGGATGATCTCCGCTAGTTTATCCCGCACGTGCGGGGCTTTGGCAATGCCATTATATTCTGCCGCCAGCGCCACTGTCCCAAGCATTAAATCCCCCAGAGCTGGTTTACAACCGGAGTAGCTATGTCGGTGAAAAAGGGCGAAGAGAAGGGCGCATGCCCCGCCATGAAGCGTTTCCCCGCAAAGAAAGACCCGCTCCCATGGAACGAAGCAGTTGTCGAAAATCGTATAAGAGTCGGTGTATCCGGGAGTGAATCCCCTCTTGAAGTATTGCCGATCTCGCAGGTTATGCACGGACACCACTTGTTTCATTCCTTCCCAGTCTGCGGGAACAGCAAAAGCCACAGCCCAGTCCTTCTCTTGTGGCAGAAGAGCGCGAGTGGGAACGACCAGGATCTCGTCTGCCACAGAAGCTTCCGAGATATGCACCTTGGAGCCCCGGACCACGATGCCATCGCTCTTCCTCTCTACTACATGAACATACATATCCGGGTCTTTCTGCTCGCTGGGCCGCTTCATCCTATCCCCCTTAACGTCCGTCTGGGCACAACAGCCTACCAGGTCCTCTTTTTGAAATCTCTCCAGCCATTTCACAAAGTTCTTATGGTATTGAGTGGCCCCGTTGTTCTGCTTGTCGGCCTCATAAGAAACGTTATAGATGGCGTTGGTCGCATCGATTCCCATACACCGCTGAATACAACCTCCGGCCACCTGACAAAGGGCTCGGGTCATATCCTGCTTCTTGTGTAAATCCTCCTTACTCTGATGGATATGACAGAATCGGTTGATCTTCTGGCCGCTGAGGTGGGAGGTGGCCGTACACAGGGTTTCATATTTTGGGTCAGCAGCGCAATCGAAAGTCAAACCGATGGTGTTAATCGTCGGCACCTGCACCTCATCATCGCGAGCGATCTTTTCGCCGTCCACATAAATGTTACGACGCATCTTCCTCAACCCTTCGATATATTGCTGTTTCGTTCTCATCTTTTTCTTTCCTCCACTCTTTTTTGAAATTGGTTAAGTAGAAAATAAGGGCTTCGTCTAAAGGCAACGGTAACGATGCCCGTTTCGTCATTCGGTTACGTGAATCGTCTTAAATGCTTACCCTTACCCTTTGACGCTAAACGATACGGGCCTCCTAACCCTTACCGTTACCTATTGACCATTTTCATGGTTCGCGGGTGTCCACGCGGCCATGGGCAATTACCTTAAAACCTCTGGTCCCTGAGTCCCTAAGACCATTACAGGCAAAATCAAATATGAAATCTGCGAGCTCGCTAACCGATACCCCCTTTTTAGGGTGGAACCAGATTCTGGTCCGGGTAATCATAGAGGCAATCATAAAGCCAGCCAATCTCACATCCACTTCAGACTTGTCAAGTGAAAAATTTTTCAAACACCCAATGGTTTGTTTCAACAAACACTTGTGTGATCCTCAGAATTCTGCCGGAGAATCTATTGGCAGAGAAAATTGAAAAATCGCTACCTTCAAGATGTGCTATTTCCAAAAGGCTTCGGTATGAAGAACAAATCAAAGCCCTTCATTTGTTCCGTTTATTATCACTCGAAATGTTGCATAGAAGGGTAGAAATTGAATAGTCATCCTATGAGAGAAAGAGAATTGGGGCCAAGTTATCGTAATAAGGTATTGATCGAAGGCGTATTCTTAAGATAGGTAATCTTGCTGGTTTGGCTCGAAAACATTTTTATTTGACACACTTCGCTCTATGAGCTATTAATTTTTAATATCAACGGGAGGGTTCAACATGGAAAAACGAATCGTTGCTATCGTACGCTTCGAGAAGCCTTTGGAATCGGTTCGCAGGGCAGTTGATCTATCCCGCGGTCTGGACCACCTACCCAGCAAGGCAAACGTCTTTATTAAACCCAACATTGTCTTTTGGACACGCACCACACCTTTCCCAAAATGGGGAGTAGTCACGACATCCCGAGTTGTAGAAGACATGGTAATACTTCTTAAGGAGCGAGGGATCGACGAGATCACCATTGTAGAAGGGACAGTCACCTATGATCCTAAGGATAGGGAGACCGCGGCTCATGCCTTCGAGAGCCTTGGCTACAATGTTTTAAAAAGGCGTTACGGTGTAAAGATCTTAAATATTTTTGAAAGACCTTTTAAGAGGATCGACCTGGGCGCTGGCGTGATGCTCAACTTCAATGAAGATATCCTTCAGAGCGACTTCGTGGTCAATCTTCCTGTCCTCAAGACCCATGCCCAGACAGTCGTCAGCCTTGGGATAAAGAATTTTAAAGGCCTCATCGATGTTCCTTCACGGAAGAAATGTCACAGCGCTGATCCGGAAAAGGATCTGAATTACATGGTTGCCAGGCTTGCGAACAAAATTCCCCCTTCTTTTACTCTTCTTGACGGGATTTACACGACTGAGCGGGGACCGTTTTTTGAAGGAAGGCTCAGAAGGAGCAATATCCTGGTCGCCTCTTCTGACCTCTATTCCGTTGATAAGGTGGGGGCAAAGGTCCTGGGATACGATCCATCAGAGGTGCCTTACCTGGTTCATGCGGCTCATGATTTTAAGAGGCCCATTGATTTGTCTGATGTAGAGGTGGTGGGAGAAAAGATCGAGGCTGTGGCCTCCCGCCATGAGCATGCCTTTCCTTATAACGAAGATGGAAGTCTTCCAAAGCCTTTGGAAAAGATGGGGATCCGAGGCCTTTCCTATCGTCAATATGATGATACGATTTGTACCTATTGCTCTGGTTTCACAACGGTGATGCTCATGGCCATTGCCAGCGCGTGGAGGGGGGAACCGTGGAACGAGATAGAAATCCTTACCGGTAAGAAAATGAAGCCCAGTCCCGGGAAGAAGAAGACGATCCTGATAGGGAAATGTATGTATCAGCTCAATAAAGATCATGCCAATATCAACGAAATGATTGCTGTAAAGGGATGCCCTCCGGATCTAAAGGAGGCGATGAAAGCCCTTCACCAGGCAGGCATTGACGTGAGTCCAACTTTCTTTGAAAATATGGACATGGCAGCGGGATTTTTCATGAAGAGGTATGAAGGGAAGCCCGAGTTCGAAGAGTCTTTTTTCAAGGTCGTTTAAAAGACCAAAAGTTTGGGGTTTTTGGAATGGGAGATTGATTATTCTCAGTCATTCAAGGAGAGAAAGCAATGAGCAACGAGACCCTTTTGACTTATTTCCAAAGACATGTCAAGGAACATCCGAATCGGGTGGCATTGCGACACAAAGACTACGGGATTTGGCGCGACGTCACTTGGGGTCAGTACGGAGAAAAAGTGAGACAGGTCGCCATGGGATTGATCAGCCTCGGTTTTAAAAAAGGGGAATGCGTTTCCATCATCAGTGAGAATCGAACGGAATGGGTCTATTCTGATTTTGGGATCATGTCTGCTGGAGGAATTACGGCAGGGGTTTATTCAACGAATGCGGCAGAACAGTGCGGATATATCGTTCAGAACTCTGGATCGAGATTCTACATTGCAGAAAATGAAGAACAATTCGATAAGACTCTCAAGTTCAGAAAAGACACTCCCCATATGGAAAAGGTCATCGTTATTGAGATGGAGGGCTTGAAACGTTACAAAGACCCCTTGTTGATAAGCTTTGATGACCTGTTAAAATTGGGGAAAGAGTTTGATGAAAAAAATCCTGGACTATTTGAGAAACGGGTGGGTGAGGTCATGCCTGATGACTTGGCTGTCCTCATCTACACCTCTGGCACGACAGGTCCTCCCAAAGGGGCCATGCTCACTCATCAGAACCTCCTCTATATGAGTGAGGCGATGGTCGATGCTAATCCAATTCAAGATGGAGATGAGACCCTTTCTTATCTTCCCCTGTGTCACATCTTTGAACAACTCTACACGGTGATGATCAATATCCGTTACGGGACGGTCGTCAATTTCATCGAGAGTCCCGATACAGTCATGGATAACATGAAAGAGGTTTCGCCAACGGTCACCTGTGGTGTTCCTCGAATCTGGGAAAAATATGCCTCGGGCATTATGATTCGCATGTCGGATGCCACCTGGTTTAAGCGTATGGTTTTCAAGGCCTGTATGGGAATTGGGATGAAATATGCCGGGTTGAAACTGAATTTTAAGCCTGTCCCTCTATACTTAAAGATGGCTTACTCAGCGGCTTATGTGGCTGTTTTCCGTAAGCTGAAGGAACGTTTGGGGTTTGATCGTGTAAGGGTTGCATACTCTGGAGCAGCGCCTATCTCACCGGAGGTGCTGAAATTCTTCAATGCCATTGGCCTTCCACTCATTGAGGGGTATGGCCAGACAGAGGGCACAGGTGTCACCACGGTCAGTCGCAAAGGCCACCTTAAGATCGGTAGGGTCGGACAGCCCCTCCCAGGGTGTGAGGTGAAGATCGCTCCTGATGGTGAGATATTAGTAAAGGGTCCTGGCGTGTTCAAAGGTTATTTTAAAAACCCTGAGGCTACCTCAGAGACGCTCAAAGATGGTTGGCTTCACTCAGGAGATGTCGGCGAGTTGGATGAACAAGGGTTTTTAAAGATCACCGACCGGAAGAAGGATTTGATCATTACGGCGGGTGGGAAAAATATAGCCCCTCAGAATATTGAGAATCAGCTCAAGTTCAGCCCTTATATCAATGATGCAATCGTGATTGGCGATCGTCGAAAGTTTATTGCTGCTCTCATCGCCATCGACGAAGAAACGGTGATCAAATATGCCCAGGACAACAAGATTCAATTCGGAACCTATGGGAGCCTCACGCAAGCCCCTGA
Source organism: Deltaproteobacteria bacterium CG03_land_8_20_14_0_80_45_14 (assembly GCA_002780715.1). Classification (GTDB taxonomy): domain Bacteria; phylum Desulfobacterota; class BSN033; order BSN033; family UBA1163; genus UBA1163. Next base: position 1,916 of record PEUO01000023.1, on the reverse strand, counting down.
AATTAAGCAATTGATTCAGAAAGAAGTGGATCGGGTGAACAAGACGCTTGCCCAGGTGGAGCAGGTTAAAAAATTTACCATTATCCCTAAAAGACTTTATGAGGAGGATGGTGAGGTGACACCCACCATGAAGGTGAAACGAAAGTTCATCAATGAGACCTATAAGGATATTATTGAGAAGATGTACCGGCCAGGATGAACAGCATAACGCAGAGCGCATAGCAAAACGATAAGCGCCAAATCCCAAGCTAAGCAGCATAGCGCATGGTGCATAAAGTAACTCAGGGCTTTAGCCCTGAGATCAGCCCTGAAGGGCTGAGTTACACGCTATGCGCTTTGCTCCATGCCCTTTGCGATCCTGGTTACCGCCAGCGTTTTTTCTTTTTCCACCTCTGATATCCTTTCATCGATTCCTCTGATCGAATACCCAGGTAAAACTCCTTCACATCTTCATCTTCCAAAAGGATATTAGGGGTATTGGCCGCGACAATCCTTCCATTCTCGATCACAAATGCGTAATTCGAGATCTTCAAGGCCATCTTCGCATTTTGCTCAACGAGAAGGATGGTCGTCCCTTCGGCATTGATCGTTTTAACGATTCTGAAGATTTCCTGAACAAGGATTGGAGACAGTCCCAGCGAAGGTTCATCCATCATCAGAAGTTTGGGTCTCGTCATCAATGCCCTGCCAATGGCGAGCATCTGCTGTTCTCCTCCACTTAACGTACCCGCCCACTGATTTTTCCTTTGGCAGAGAACAGGGAAATGGGTGATCACCCGATCGTAATCTTCCTTCACCCCTTTTTTATCCTTCCGGATATAAGCCCCCATCTTCAAGTTTTCATCGACGCTCAATTCAGGAAAGACTTCCCTTCCTTCCGGCACATAAGAAATTCCCAGGTGAACGATTTCCTCTGCATCCTTTCCATCAATCCTCTTCCCGAGAAACTCGACGGTTCCTTTATCCGGTTGATCCTCCAGGAGTCCCATGATGGTCTTCAGGATGGTGGTCTTGCCTGCTCCATTGGCCCCCAGGATGGCAGCGATTTGCCCTTCCTGGACTTCTAAGGAGACGCCTCTGATCGCCATGATCAGTCCATAGAGCGTCTCTATATTTTTAACTTTAAGCAACTTTTCACCTACGAACGAATGAAATATTAAAGACACGTTTATGGGTCAGGGCAACGATGCCCGTATCGACATCCGGTTACGTTCTTCGGCTCAAGAAGTTCACGTAACCGTCAAACGTCAAACGAAACGGGCTTCGTCACCGTAACCTTTACCTAAGACCTTTGAGATTTTAAGCAACCTTTTCCTCCTCACCCAGGTAGGCCTTAAGAACTTCCGGATGCTTCTGAATCTCTTCGGGCAATCCTTCTGCTATTCTCTCCCCATAATTCAAAGTCAAGATTCGGTCAGAGATGTCCATGATCAAATTCATGTCGTGTTCCACAAGAAGAACGGTGATGCCGAGGTCGTCACGAATATCCTGAATCGAAAAAATCAAGTCCCCTTTTTCCTCCATATTCATTCCGGCCGAGGGTTCGTCGAGAAGGATGACTTCAGGATCTAATGCTAAGGCTCGACCGAGCTCCACAAGTTTTCGAGTCCCATAGGGAAGATTTATAACAAACTGATTTCTTGCGGCCTGGAGCTCAAGAAAGTCGATGACTTCTTCGACTTTCCCTCTGTTCTCAATCTCTTCTTTGGCTGCTTTTGAACCCTTGTAAATGAAAGTTGCGCCTCTCCAGACCCCTGTATTCATGTGAAGGTGACGACCCAGCATAAGGTTATCCATGGTGGACATGTGAGAGAAGAGTTCGATGTTTTGAAATGTCCTGGCAATCCCCTTTTTGGCAACCTGGTAAGGTTTTAAATAGGTGATGTCTTCTCCTTTTAAGAAGATTTTTCCGGAAC
>PEUO01000047.1 GCA_002780715.1 Deltaproteobacteria bacterium CG03_land_8_20_14_0_80_45_14 | reverse complement strand
GTTCAGGATGGTTGCCCATAACCTTAAAATAACCGCAATTCTAAAGCTCCCGAAGCTGGCTCTCTGTCCCCTGTCCCCATTACGACACAGTTTCCAAAGGGCGAGGGTGATGGTGGGGGTGTAAGATTTCTCCTTGAATTTGATACGCTGGATAATTACCTTTTTATTGAGGTAATGGCAAGGAGGTAAAAAATGATCAAAGACGATAGAAATTACCATCAGAGGCTGCAGGAGTTTTGTGATTGCTTTATGGAGACCGACCCTAAAAAGGAGTTGGAGAGGGCTTCCAAGGGGATTTCAGGTGACCCCAGCAGCGATCCCGATGAACTGGCCCTTAAATTTTTCGGCCTTGGAATCTTTTATGGGGCGAGTGAAAAGGCTAAAAAGGTTTCTATCCAGCGATCAAAAGATGGAAGGGTATTATTTACAGTGGAAGCCAGAGGAAAATATCAGCTTCCCCCGCCCAGTGTTCAAGTGGCCGATCGAATTATCTCCATTGCTCGAGCCATCACCCATATTGATAAGGATCAAGGGAAGGAACCCGTCTCAATGGGTTTAAGAAACGACCGAATGGAACTCATCTTCCAGCTCGACCGAAAGGGAGGAGCAGAATCTTTCTCGATTTTGTTTCCGGAACTTTAGAATTTGGGTAATTGGGGACGGGTTCACATTTATGAATTATGACCTTTTTTAAGATCTTTGAGTATTTTCGCAATGGCAGCCTGTAGAGGAGGTAGGTCTTCATGGAGGGTTTTCCAAATCACTTCGAGATCCACACCGAAATAATCATGGATCACCTTATTTCGCATACCAACAATATCTTCCCAAGGAATCTCAGCGTATCTCCCACGCATTGATTTAGTGATGTTCTTTGCAGCCTCACCAATAATTTCCAATGCTCGGATTACAGCAAAAACCTTTTCCTCATTGGCACAAAATGCCTCAAAGTCCACACCTTTTACAAACCGCATGGCTTTGCCGGCCGCATCCAGAATATCCTGCAGGTAGTCGGTATATTCACGGTTGGATTTCATACTGGATGAGCCTCTTCAAGGATATGACGTCCTATGGCCGGTTTCAGGGCGCTCTTCATCACCAGGTCAACCTTCATCTTTAAAAGTTCACTGAGATGGCGCTCAAGTCGAACAAACTCAAAAAGGGAAGGCACACGCTCAAACTCCACAAGCACATCCAAATCGCTACATTTACGTTGCTCCCCTCTTAGGTGGGAACCAAAGAGCCAAAGTTCACGCACTCCGTAGCGCTCACGCAATTCAGGCAAGTGCGCCTGTAAGATTCGGAAGGCCTTTTTAGGTTGAAATGGCAGGCGATTTTTGTTATTTTTAAAAGTTGTATTCTGTTTCATCGCTGTTTTCCTTCTGATAATTTAAAAACCTTAGATTAATTATATGCCTGTTTCATTGTTTGAGCAAATAAATTTCGGTTGGTTTAATTGGGGACGGATTCCTATTTCGTTATTAACAAGAATGACGGTTGAACAGTTGGGTGTCGATCATGGCCAAAGAGAAATGTCAATTATGTGGGCAAAGCAAAGCCAAACGGAAATGTAAGGTTAAAGGTGATATTGGAATCTGTCCTGTTTGCTGTTCAAAACTCCGTTCAGATGGATGCGGGGACTGCACTTACTACGAAGCCTCTATCAGATACCATTCCGAAAAGTCCGAAAAGCCACAAAGAGAGAGACATTTTATCACCCCGATTAACCCGGAGATTGATGAGGAATGCGATCGGATCTTATCCATGGTGGAGTCCGGCCATCTGTCACGTGGCGAAAACTTAATGAGGGAACTTTACAAAAAGTATCCCAATTACCATACCGTTCTGTATGGGATGGGAGTCTGTTGTGCCCTGCAAGAAAAATTTGAAGAAGCGGTCGGGTTTTTCAAGAGGGCTGTGGCTATCTTTCCCTATCTGACAGAAGCCCATTTCAATATGGCTATGGCATATATCAAGCTGGGAGATATTGCGGGTGTTGTCAAAGCCTTCAGGGAGGTCATTCGCGTGGGTGGCGATAAGGCACTCGTTTCTGAAGCGAAACGCAGGCTGGATGATCTGGACAAAACGGTTAGAAAGCTCAATGGATTGAGCTTGGATGCTTTTCTTAAAAATAGCGAGACGTTCGGCGAAGCTTTTGAAGCTTTACAGAATCATCAATTTGCGTTGGCAATAGGTCTTTTCAGACGTGTTTTATCCACCGATCCTAAACACGTCCAGTCATGGGGAAACCTGGGGCTGGCATACGCCGGCATTGGAGAAAGGAGCAGAGCGCTTGAGTGCCTTGATAAGGCATTGGAGCTTGATCCAGATTATGAAATAGCGGCAGTAAATAGAATAGGTATTGAGAAAATGAGGGAGGGGGAGCGTCTTGAATGGAAGATGGACAGTGTTGATTATTATCGAGATTATAAGGTAAGAGGGAAGAAATCATACATCGCCGAAATTCTCGGAAATCTTGGAGACTTTCTTAAGAAATAATGTCATTTATTTCTCAAGTGCCCTCGGGTAGGCTGGAAGATGCTATTCAGAACACCAGAAGATACTTGCAGAGCTTATGAACGCTTCCTGAGAAAACGGAATTTTAAAAAGGCGTATCAGTGCCTCGAAAGCCTGCTGCATCAGTTTCCTGGCGATGAAGCCCTGCTCGTTGATATCGTAAACCTCGCCTATTTTGATTGGGATAACTATGAGATGGCCCGCCCATGGCTGATCAAGTTGACACAAAGTCGTTCCGTATGGAGAGACTATCTCCTGCTCAGTCGCGGCGAAGCGCGCCTTGGAAATGGACCTCGGGCCAGGAAGTATTTGAATCGGGCAAAAGAACTTCTGGATAAACGAGGGAGCCCTCGGGATCGAAAGGAGGCTAAGGCGGCTTTTTTGGAGGTTGAGGACTGGATAAAGTATTGCGAATGGAAGTTGTTGTCAAAACCAAAGGTCGAAAAGATTGTTTCAGCCGGAGAGAGGGGAGCCAGTCCTCCCGCTGGCAGCTTGGATGGTTCCGCAGCACGTTCTGCATCTGAAGGAATGCCTTCTCCAAAACCAATCGTGGAGAAACCTCAGGAGAAATCGCTCCCGGAAACCATCGAAAAGCCTGCATCGCCGGCCATCCCAGAATATCCTGTTCCTGTAAGTTTTTCCCTTCCTGGAGTTGAGGCTCAAAACGAGTTTCAATCTGTATTCCTCTCCTCCCTGAAAGAGATAAAGCTCCTGATCGATTACACCCACCTTACCATTCAGGGCGGCTTCGACGAACTCCTCTGTTTGAACGCAATCAATAACGTCGAACGATACTGGTATCAGATCGAGACTGTAAAGAAAGTCCTCAAATATTTTAGGGGCAGAGTCCTCTTGTGCGATGAGGTGGGCCTCGGAAAGACCATCGAGGCCGGGATGGTGATCAAGGAGTATCTCATGAGAAACATGGTGAGAAATGTTCTGATCCTGACTCCTTCTGCCCTCGTTTCCCAGTGGAAAGAGGAGATGGAGACAAAATTCGGCATTGAATTCATGACGACCGATGACGTGGAAGCATCTGACGACCCGGAAAGGTTCTGGAACGAAAAGTATCTCATTGCTTCCCTCAACCTGGCAAAGAGCAAAAAGAATATGCCCGTAGTGACTCGGGGCTTTTATGACCTTGTGGTGGTGGATGAGGCGCATCATCTGAGGAACAGAGCAACCCAAGCATGGAAACTGATCAACCAGATTCAGAAGAGATTTATCCTCCTTCTTTCGGCCACCCCCCTTCAGAACAATTTGATCGAGCTCTTCAACCTCATCACCCTTCTGAAACCCGGACAGTTCAAGACGGAAAAGCTCTTCAAGCAGGAATATTTGATGAAAGGGAACCTGAGGAAACCATCCAGTCGGGATAAGATGAGGGAGCTTCTGCGAGATGTGATGATCCGAAATACACGAAGCGTCATCGATTTGAAGCTTCCCCGGAGATTTGCCACCACCCTGAGGATCGAACCTGCGGAGACGGAGAGAAAGATATATCAAGGGCTAAACAACTACCTCCGAAAGAATGGCCTGAACAGGTTGACGCTCAATCTCCTTTTGAGGGAGGCGGGAAGCAGTCCTTTCGCCCTCAAAGAGAGTCTTCTTCAACTGCCTGGGGAAGATGGGGAAAAGCAAAGAATCATCGAGTGGGTGGATAGCCTCGGAGAGGTGTCAAAAGGGAAAGCCCTTCTTGACCTTGTCAGGAAGAATTCAAAGGAAAAAAAGGTCATCTTCACCCAGTATGTGAAAAGCCTGGAATATATTACGGACCTCTTCAAGCGAAACGGAATTGAACACGTAATATTCAAAGGGGCGCTGACCGCAAGGGAAAAGAATGCCGCCATTGAGCAGTTTCGGAACGAAGCGCCTGTCCTTGTCTCCACGGAATCGGGAGGAGAGGGAAGAAATCTTCAATTCTGCAACACCATGATCAATTTTGATCTACCCTGGAATCCCATGAGGATTGAACAGAGGATCGGAAGGCTCCACAGGATTGGGCAGACCCGGGATGTCTTTGTCTTTAATCTTTCGGTGAAAGAAACTCTGGAAGATTATGTCATCGATCTTCTGGATAATAAGATCAATATGTTCGAGATGGTCATCGGGGAGATCGAGCCCATCCTCGGCCACCTCGAAAAAGAAGAAGACTTCGAAGACCTCGTCATGGGAGTATGGCTTGAGAACGCAAACGATGGTGAGATCAAGGCGGGATTTGAAAAGCTCGGCGAGGATCTCGTAAAGGCCAAGGATGAATACCTGAAAGCGAAGTCCTTTGACAACGATATTTTGGGCGAGGATTACGAGATTTAGAAAAGCGCGTACTGAGCGCGTACTGGATGATTGACAGGAAAACGTCTGGAAGAGGAGAATGATGGGACAGAGCAGGCCTCTGCCTGAGGTTTTGGCCGATATTTTGACTCTTGAGGGGGCGCTCTTGGAAAGAACAGGGGACGGCTGTCTGGAGTTTGTCGTCCCTTCCTCTCTCTCTCAGACCCTCGGCGTACCTGAACATGGAAAACTCAGCTTTGCCTACCATCCTTTCGATGAAAGCGTAATCAGCGCTTCCTATGAATCAGAGTTCTTTCGATCGGTCGATAGAATCTTTTCGGGAAAAGGAAAAATGGCCAAAGCAGTCTATTCGTCCCAGCTCCCAAATATCGAAAAGGTATCGAGATGGGTTTCTGAGAAGATTGCCCTTTCCAACGCAAGCTTCCGGCTTCAGAAGGTGGATCATCAGAGGATCGATTACGCCTTGATTTTTTTCAAGTACGTGGCCCTTTCCGACGAAAAAAGGGAAGGGATTTTTTCGCTCCTGGTCAATGAGCAAAATCTTTCAACCTCCCCTCTCAATGCCAATCTCACGGCCTTCTGGGAAGACCTGAAGGAGCCTGAGGAATTACTCACAAGAAGCGAGGGGATTTCGAAGGCCCTTCAGGCGGGCTTCTCGGCAGCCTCTCTAATAGTCAAGGAAGAGTTTGAGCCGTTTATGAAAAGCCTTGAGAGGAGGCTCAATCGTGATATCATAAGAGTGTTCGAGTATTACGAGACCTTGAAGGGCGAGATCCACAAAACCTTTGAGAAAAAATTCATTCCTGGAAGGGATTCTCCTGAAGCGCAGAACGAAGAGGGAAGGAAGGCGCTTTCAGGGAAATTGGATGCCGTTGAAGGAGAAAAGAGATGGAAGATTCAGGATCTCGTTTCGAAATATGCTTTGAATATCCGAATTGAACCTGTTTGTATCATTGATATTGAGACAGAATCCCTGGTTTTCTGGTTGGAGATCAGAAGGAGGCTTTCTTCCCGAACCTTTCCTCTAAGCTATAATCCTCTCCTAAAAAAAGCGGACTCTTTGCCCTGTGAGAGTTGCTTTCACCCCCGTGGAACGTATTACCTCTGTGATGAAAAGTTGCACATCCTTTGTGCCACTTGTTTCAGGAAATGTCCTGATTGCGGAAGAGAGTACTGCTCTGTCTGCCATCCGAAGGGATGCCCCAGGTGCAAGAATTAAGATAGAGCAAGAAAGGTTCAATTCAGAGTGGGTTCTGTTCGCAGAAGCAACCGAAGGTCCCCATGGAACAACATGAAGGCATTTCTTCAATCCGGACACACCTTCCGCAGAGTTCGCCTGGGTCTGTTACACCCTGGCAGGGAACAATCACCCCAGGGCAGACATAATCACATCCCCGGCAGAGATGGCAGGTGTCGGGCCTGACCTCAAAGGGCATGCTCACTTTTCTACCCATTCCTCTTCCAACAAATCCGAGGGCCTTTCCGTCCATCTGTTCGTAACACATCCGGATGCAGAGACCGCATAGGATACACCGGTTATCTTCCATCGGAAATCGGACTTTAAGTAATCCCATCCGAGCAGCAATATCCTGAGCTATCTTCACATTGGGAGCGCTGGCAACCAAAAGTTCCGCCAACATTTTCCTGGCGCGGATGATGCGTGGAGATTGGGTCTGAATCACCATTCCTTCCTTGACTTCGTGTGTGCAGGAAGTATCGATAAAAGTCTTACTCCCTCCATCGTAACCGATCTCTACCACACAGATCCTGCACCCTCCATAGGGAGTTAAATTTTCCATATAGCACACGGTGGGGATGTGCATTCCAAACTCACGGGCTGCCTGGAGAATGGTGCTCCCCTGCTCCACATCCAACGATCTTCCATCTATCGTGACATTCACAGTTTTTCTTTCCATATTTATTCTCCTTTACCCCGTTGTTGTGGGCAACATTAACATTCGAGGTCAACCAAGTTTTGTTAAATTTTCATATTTGCTCAATCCCATCTATTATTTAATTCAACTACGGGGTTTACTGAACCATCACGGCGTTGGCTTTACAAACATCTATACAGGATCCGCATTTTGAACATATTTCTGCAAGTATAAAATGATTCTGTTTTTTCTCACCTTTGATCGCTTGAGTTGGACAGATCTTTGCACATGCACCACATCCTGTACAATCACTTTCTGAAATCGAATATTTGATGAGAGGCGTACAAACAGCAGCCGGACATCTCTTCTGATGAATATGAGCCTCAAATTCAGGACGGAAATATCTCAAGGCAGAAAGGACCGGATTGGGAGCAGTCTTTCCCAACCCGCAAAGCGAGGTATCTGCTACGACCTCAGCCAATTCCTCGAGGAGTGATAGGTCTTCCTCATTCCCTTTCCCTTCTGTAATCCTATCCAAAATCTCACCCATCCTTTTTAACCCTTCACGGCAGGGAAGACATTTTCCACAGGATTCCTCTTGTAGGAAATGGACAAAGTATTTCGCCACATCGACCATACAGGTTCCTTCGTCCATGACGATCATCCCACCGGAACCCATCATGGAACCAACCTGTGTAAGGCTATCGAAATCGACAGGCAGATCGAAGAGCGAAGCAGGGATGCAGCCACCTGAAGGGCCTCCTGTCTGCACAGCCTTGATTCGTTTCCCATCTTGCTGTCCACCTCCGATATCGAAGATGATCTCTTTGAGGGTAATGCCCATGGGCACTTCAACCAATCCAGTATTCTTTACCTTTCCAACTAACGAAAAAATCTTTGTCCCTTTACTCTTTTCGGTGCCCATGGAGGAAAACCATTGACTTCCTTTGTTGATGATCAACGGAACATTGGCCCAGGTCTCCACGTTATTGAGATTCGTAGGTTTTCCCCAGAGGCCTCGAGTCACAGTGTGAACCTGTTTGCTCCTCGGTTCTCCAACTCTTCCTTCGATCGAGGCGATTAATGCCGTTGATTCACCACAGACGAAGGCTCCGCCTCCTTTTGCAATCTCCACATCAAAATCGAATCCCGAACCTAAAATATTCTTGCCCAAGAATCCCGCTTTTCTCGCCTGTGTGATAGCGGTTTCTGCATTTTTACAAGCAAGGGGATATTCATGTCTGACATAGATGTACCCATGGCTTCCGCTGATCGCATAGGCACCGATCATCATCCCTTCTAAGACAGAATGTGGATTTCCTTCCAAAAGGCTTCGATCCATATAAGCTCCGGGATCTCCCTCATCGCAGTTGCAAATGATATACTTCAATTCCCCAGGAGCCTTCCGACAATCTTCCCATTTTTTACCCGTTAGAAACCCTGCCCCTCCTCTCCCTCTCAGACCGGAGGCTCTTATTTCATCGATGATCTGCTCAGGTTTCATTTCAAAAAGGGCTTTTGACAGAGCCTGATACCCGCCGATTCCAATATAATCCTCAATCTTCGTGGGCTCGATCTGGCCATTGTTTCCCAAGACCAACCGGTGCTGGGCCTTATAAAAAGGAATCTCTTTCTCTGAGGTTACCTTTCGTTTTGTGATTGCATCTTCATAAAGGAGATGTTCCAGAATCTTCCCCTTCTCAACGGTCTCCGAAAGGATGAGGGGCACATCTTTTTCCTGAACCCTCTGGTAGAAGATCCCTTGCGGTTGAATGGTAACGATGGGTCCTCTTTCACAGAATCCCCTGCATCCTGTATATCTCAATCTGATCTCTTTCACATCACCGTTCTTTCTAATGATTTTAGCAAACTCGTCCCTCACCTTTTTACATCCATAGGCATGGCAACCCGTCCCTCCGCATACAGAGATAATCACTTCATCCTGCTTCTCTCTTGAAAAGATATTTTCCTTCCACCTCTCTAAATCAGATACGGATTTTATTTTCCTCATGATTTCACCCCGTTCTTTCTTTTATTTTTATTGATCTTCTCAATAATTCTCCTTGCTTTGAGGGGATTCATTTCCCCATAGAATTTTCCATCGACGAACATGACAGGTCCGATCGCGCAGACACCCAGACAGTTCACCACATTCAAGGAGAACTGTTTGTCTGCAGTGGTTTGACCAGGTTCGATATTCAATTGTTTCTTCATCTCCCTTAAAATTTTTGGCCCTCCTCGCACATGGCATGCGGTTCCCAGACAAAGAGTGATGGAATGCTTCCCTTTTGGGATGAGACTAAAAGATTTATAAAAGGTAGCAACTCCATAAATATCATTGAGGTCCATCTTGAGCCTTGAGGCCACTTTTCTCAAAGCCTCTTCAGGTAGAAAGTGATATCGGTCCTGAATATCGTGAAGAATGCTGATGAGACCTGTCCTCTTTTCCTGGTACTTGTCAATAATTTTTCCAACCTGTTCGAAGTCCATTTTTTCCTCCAAAGTAAATTTTAATTAACTTTATTGATGTTAAAATTATCTCTACTTAATTTGCCTGGCAAAAAAATAATTTGCTTAATTTTAAATTAAGCTTACCATCCCCCTCTCGGCGGGCTCAGAACCCATAAAAGAACCGCATCTCCCTTTCCGACATTTACCCATTTAGAAGGAAAAGTTGACCCTATATATAGACTATCTCCCTGCCTTAATAACTGCTTTTCATCTTGAATTTCAACCTCTAATTCCCCTTCCATAACATAGGCGAATTCATCCCCTTTATGGCTATAAAAATGTCCGTTGATGACAGCACCCTCTTTCATAATTAAAAGGTAAGGTTCCATCCTTCGGTTAAGCACATCGGAGACCAGAAGTTGAAGTTTCACATCAGTGCCCTTCACTTCTTGAAGATGAATATCCTGTCTCTCGGTTGGCTTGATCACCATCTTCTGTAACGGTCCGCTCTCTCCATCTGTCAGAAAATAAATGGGCTGGGTATTCAATTTTTCGCTCAATTTGAAAAGGGAATCGAGGGAAGGACTGATTAGATTTTTCTCCAATTGGGAGATAAAACTTGGGGTCAGGCCAACCTGCTCAGCCAATTCTTTTTGTGTCATTCCCAATTTCTTTCTTAATGTTCTGATCTTATCACCTAGGTTACTGGGCCTTCGGCCTCCGATGGATGGAAAGATGACCTCCTGGTCCCATACTTCATAATGTTTTGGTAGAAAGGCGCTCCTTGAAAATCTCCCCTCGATTTTGATCACTTTAAAAAAGAGCTCACCGTTCTGCTTTTCCAGTTCAATCGCCACCTGCGTGATATGTCTCAGATTGGCTTTAAAGGATGGCGTGTGGGCTTCTTTCTCCAAGACCCAATAGGCAACGGTTTGAAGATCATAGAGCCGAGGGCAGGAGTAAGTGAAGAATTTATAAGTGACGTTTTCATCGCCCCAGATATCCTGCATTCCAGTCAGACTATCGAAGATATAACGGACACCTGCTCCCTTTTCAATCTCAACCCGATCCATCGCCACACGAAATTGGGAAAGGTCTTTGGGGTTTTCAACCTTCACCACACTCCCTTCAAATCCTTCTTTATCCTTTTCATAAAATTGGGTGAAGAGGGGATCACTGTTTCCCTTTCCAGAAGTAAAACAATCCAAGATAGTTAAATTCTCTAAATTAGGAATGTAGCTTAAACGTTTCGTGAGTGTGGAAGGAGAAACATTAAAACTGACATAGACCACTTTATATCCGTTCTTCAGATTGTGTTCAATAAATCGTTGAAGAAAGATCTCAATATAAGTGCCAGCCTCAACTTCCCAGATGACATTGTCACCGGTTTTAAGAAAACCTAAAAGATGGTCTAAATAACCAATGCCTGAGGAAATTTTGCCAGTCATCTTAATCTTAGCTTATTTAAATTGATAAAAAGTTTAGTTTTAGTGAATTTTGGGCATTATTAATATCTTTTTAGGATTAAAATGTCAACTAATTTTTAATCTTGAATAAGAATGCTGCTCTGGTAGGCTACTTTTGGAATTTTTGCGATAGTACAGATTAATTTTGTTTAATCTATCGTCTCAAAAAAGGCGTCCTTCACACCATCCAATAACTGAAATGATTTTATCTTGATAGAAAAAATTTCAGCTCCCGGATCATTTAAAAAATCTGTTAAATGGGGGTGTCTTTTTAAAAACTTTGCACGGATGAGATCTTTTTTTCCAGGGTCTTTTATCGTTTGAAACTCTCCGCTTACGGTCAGGGCTTTAATATAAATCCGTCTTTGACCCTTCTCCTCTTCCCGAGTATCAATGAGGAGGCTGACTGTGGGGTTTTCTAATAAGTTTGTATATTTCCTTGTCTGTTTATGGGAAATCATATAAATCTCATGGCCTCCCTCATCCGAAATATAAGACATGAGAGAACAGTGAGGTCTCCCTTCGGAAACGGTCGCCAAGACGCAGAGATCATTTGCCTTAACGATATCCTTCATCTTTTCAAGCATTTGTTGTTACCTCTCCTCCATTATTTTATTTAGAATTCAGCCTGGTTATAATAATATAACAAGAGGAGGAGAATTCAATGGAAAAAATCAAATTGGGCATCAGTGCCTGCTTGCTGGGTGAGAATGTCCGCTATGATGGAGGTCATAAGCTGGATCGGTTTCTCACCGACACCTTAGGACGGTATGTCGAATATGTCCCTGTCTGCCCTGAGGTGGAATGTGGTCTTCCCATTCCCAGGGAATCTATGCATTTGGAGGGAGATCCAGACTCCCCCCGTCTCGTGACAATTCGTACTAAACAGGATATGACGGATCGCATGGTTCGGTGGGCCTGGAAACGCGTCGAGGAGTTAGATAAAGAAGATCTTTGCGGCTTTATTTTCAAAAGCGATTCTCCAAGCAGTGGAATGGAACGGATCAGGGTCTATAATGAAAAAGGAATGCCCGTAAAAAAGGGGGTTGGCATCTTTGCAAAAATTTTCATGGACCATTTCCCACTTCTTCCTGTTGAGGATGAGGGACGTCTCCATGACCCAAAGCTCAGAGACAATTTCATTGAGCGAATATTCGCCTTGAAAAGGTGGCGAGAAATTCTTTCAAAAAAGGACAGCCGGGGAAACGTCGTGGACTTCCATACGAGGCATAAATTGTTGATCCTTTCACACAGCCCAAAGCATTATCAGATGATGGGAAAGCTGGTGGCCCAAGCAAAAGACCTCTCATTGAAACAGCTTTACCAGGAATACCAGACTCTTCTCATTGAATCTCTTTACCTAAAGACTTCACCGAAGAAGAATTCCAATGTTCTTCAACATATGTTGGGTTATTTCAAGGAGCAGTTGTGCTCTGATGAAAAAAAGGAATTACTGGAGGTGATTGACCATTATCGGGAGGGCTATATTCCTTTGGTTGTGCCGATTACTCTCATCAGTCATTACGTTCGAAAATACGATCAGCCTTATCTTAAAAAACAGATCTATCTGAATCCCCATCCCTTAGAACTGCAATTACGAAATCATGCCTAAGACTTTTGAGAGGTAATTAAGTCCAAAAACTGCTTCAGAATCCGGGCTGTCGCTCCCCAGATAATATGTTTTCCATATTGATAGGCATAGACGATTTCCTTCTGACCGCCTCGGGGGATCTCCCTTTCACTGAAACAATCTTCGTCAATTAAAGATGCAAGGGGGACTTCAATCAATTCTGCTATCTCTGCCTCGCTTACCTTAAAAGGATAGGGATAGGGGAAGAGGCCAACAATTGGGGTAACAATGAATTCAGTAATGGTCACAATGTCATCTAATACCCCGATAATCTGAACATCACTCTCCTTGAGCCCGATTTCCTCATCAGCCTCCCGGAGCGCCGTACTTATCAATTCTGAATCTTCTTCATCGACGACCCCTCCGGGGAAGGAGATCTCACCTTTGTGATATTTGACCTCTTCAGATCTCTTGGTGAAAAGGAGATGACAATTTCCCTCTTTTTGAAAAAGTGGGACAAGGACTGCTGCATGGGAAAACGGGGGATGCTCAATCACTTTCCTTTTTCTTAAAGAAAGCATCTTTCGTATCTGGTTAATAAAATCCTTTTCGCAATACTTCATCTTGGTATTAAGGGTTCGAGGAGTCAAGGGTTCATGGGTTCAAGTATTTTTTACTATAGTGAAAGTAAAAAATAACTTGACATAATATTCTTGTAGGGCAAGGCTTTAGCCTTGCTATAAGCAGGCCTAAAGGCCTGCCCTACGAAAGATCATGTCTCTTAATTTAATGCCTTTACTATAAAAACATGTTTAAATCTCTTTTAGAAATTCTTCGAGATTCATGATTCTTAACAAAGGGTAGAGAGCAAAATCCCGATAGAGATTGAGACATCCTTGATGAAATTCTTTGCTTCGGCTGGCTGAGCAATCTTCTAAAAGAATGACTGAAAAATCGTGACTGAGACCATCCATGACCGTCATCAATACGCAGACCTCAGTGGTAATACCTGTCACGATGATCGTGTCCACATCCAGGACTCGAAGCGTCTGGTCAAGGTTGGTTTTGAAGAAGGCGCTAAAGCGTCTTTTAGGCAAACTGATATCCGTGGGTCCTGGCTTTAAATCATCCACCACCTCGGCGCCTTTCGTCCCCCGAAGGGAATGAACCTTCATCCTCCCTTTAAAAATAAAGTCATCCTTCAAAAAACTGTCACAGGCAAAGACGATAGGGAATCCTCTTTTTCGACTCTCCTTCAAAAGTCTCTGGAGATTGGGGATAATGGCCCCTCCTTCCTGGACAAATGGATTTCGAGAGCTCTCCTTTAAATTATCTTTCAACATATCCACAACAATGATTGCTGGTTTCATGAACTCTCCTTCTTAGTTGGAGAAAATGTCTATCGTCTTAAGGTTAAGGTAACGACGCCCGTTTCGTTTAAAGGTTAGGTTGGGGGTGTATAACCCAAACTGGCCTCCTAACCCTTACCCAACTTTCATTCTATAGACACGCATCGCATTCTCTGTCGTCACCTCAGCCACCTTTTCGAAAGAAACCTTCTTGATCTCTGCCACTTTTTGTGCCGTAAATCGAACATAACTTGGCTCATTCCTCTTTCCCCGAAAAGGAACCGGGGTTAAAAAAGGGGCATCTGTCTCCACGAGAAGCGATTCCAAAGGAATTCTCTTGACGATCTCTCTAAATCTCTCTGCATTCTTAAATGTGATACTTCCGGGAATAGAGATATAGAATCCCATATCGATGCAGACCTTCGCCATCTCATAATCCCCAGAAAAACAGTGGATGATCCCTCCGCACTCCTCTGCCTTTTCAGATTTCAATATCTCCAGCGTTTCCTGATGAGCCTCTCGGTCGTGAACCACAATAGGAAGTCCTAACTCTTTGGCCAAACCGATCTGTTCCCGGAATCTCTTCAACTGAATATCTTGTGGCGAGAGGTTTCTGAAAAAGTCCAGGCCAATCTCACCATAGGCCTTCACCTTTCCATTCCGGCAGAGTCCCTTCAGCACAGGATAGGTTTGATCATCGATCTCCTTTGCATTATGGGGATGAACGCCCAGAATGGCATAGACTGGAGGGTGGTTGCGGGCAATTTCAAGGGTTCTTGGCCAATCCTTCTTCTCCGTTCCAACCGTGAAGATATATTCAACCCCTGATTCTTTGGCCCTCTGGATCACTGCCTCCAGATCCTTTTTAAACTCTGGCATTTCTAAATGGGCATGGGAATCGATGAGCATTGTGGTCATGGAAGCCCTTTTGTAACTCATGGCTTTAGCCATGATTATGATCAACCCTAAAGGGTTGAGTTACAATAACTCTATTTTTTACTGCCCGTGGCTTTCACTCGATTAAAGTAATCGATCAACTCTTTGGCCACCTCCTTCGATCGGATGAGGACGGATATTTCATGATTGTTGGTCAGGGCATAGTAAGTCCAATTCGTGCTGCCAAGAAGTGAGAGTTGTCCATCGACCACCATTAATTTGGAATGAGTGGTTTTAGAAAGAGAATCATAAATCACTTCCACCCGGCCTTCAGATAAAATCTTTCCGGTGTGACGATTTCGTTGGGTCGTCCTATCCTCTCCCTCTTTTACCTCCAAAATCACCTCGACCTTCACTCCCCTTTTCCTGGCATCTATGAGTTCCTTGATGAGAAGATTGGAAGGAGTATTGGGGTGTTGATCATAATATCCCATTTCAAACATCATCACCTGAATGGAATGTTTGGCCTCCTGGATCATTTTCTTTGCGACTTGAAAGTATTGGACGTCCACCACCAACTGGACATCTTCTGCCGGTAATCCAATGGCATGTGGAAGGTGGAGAGTAGATAGTAGAAAAAAGAAAAAAATAGTTAGGATCATTTTTCTCATTAGGATCATACCTCAGTTACGTAGGGCAGGACTTCAGTCCTGCATTAGTCAGCAAGCCTGAAGGCTTGCCCTACAAGTTATTTCTTTCGTTACTCTCTTCCTGTAATTTCCGAACGGCTGCTGGCGCGGCGGAGGCGATCCATGATCGCCCGGCCTAATCCAATTTCTGGAATAGCCTCAGCCACAATAAGATCCAAGTTCATCGCATCCAAACGCCGGATGGCGGCAAACAAATTGGCCGCAGCTTCCCTAATATCGCCTTTCTTTGAAAGAACCTCAACAGAATGAAATTTTAGATTATTCTTGGCCTCCTGAAATGCCAGAAATCCAATATTCTTATCTTTATAGAGATCGAACTTTTTCTCATCCCAATCAAGCACAATTGGCGTTCGTGGAGCATAGTGCCTGGGTAACATTCCTGGAGCAGAGGGTCTGCCCTTTTCAATTGGACTGATCTCCACCTTCCCAATGATGGATTCGATCTCCTCGAGCGACGCCCCACCAGGTCTTAACAACCTGGGCTTTTCTTCTAAAAAAGAAACTATCGTAGATTCCACTCCCACTGGGCAGGGGCCTCCATCCAGAATGAGATCGACCTCGTCACCCAGTTGTTCCTGAACATGCTCAGCCGTGGTCGGGCTTAAATAGCCAAAGGAATTGGCACTCGGTGCGGCAATGGGACATTTGGATTCTTTGATCAAAGATAGGGCCATGGGATGATTGGGCATCCGAATGGCTACCGTAGGAAGACCGGCGGTCACAATATCAGGAATATTTTCTTCCTTTAAAAGAACAACCGTCAGCGGCCCAGGCCAGAATCTTTCTATCAATTTCTTGGCATTCGATGGAATTTCTTTGACCAACTTCTCCACATTGGATGGATTGGCGACATGGACGATCAACGGGTCGAAATAGGGCCTTCTCTTGACCTCAAAGACCCGAGCCACAGCAAGAGGATTAAAGGCATCGGCTCCCAAGCCATAAACGGTCTCTGTGGGAAAGGCAACGATCCCTCCCCGCTTAATGATCTCCGCAGCTTGATGGATTATCTGGGTTTCCTTCGATTCCACTTTTTAATTTCCAATGTACACTAAGACCAGAAATACGAAATCCGAATATCGAAATCTTTACCCTGTTAAGTAATTTCCCCCGATACTAACGATTTTTCTTTTCCAGACGGATCGCAATCCATCAACCAGAAGTAACTCAAAGCGTACTTAACAGGGCAGGCAAATCCTAAATCCTAATGACCAAATTTATTAGATATCATGAAATGTTTCATTTTGAATTTTGTGTTTCGGTCATTTGATATTGTTTCGAATTTCGGATTTCGTGCTTCGAAATTAAGTCTTACTTTTATTTCTGGATACGCCGGTTTATGGCTTTCGATTTTTCTTCCAAGGACTTCTTCATCTTAGATCTGAAATCTTCCAGTTTTTTGGCAATTTCAGGATATTTGATTGAGAGGATTTCACAGGCCAGATAGGCTGCATTCTTTGCTCCATCAATTCCAACGGTGGCCACCGGAACCCCCAGTGGCATCTGAACAGTGGAATAGAGGGCATCCGCACCATTGAGCGCCCCCGATTTGATGGGGACACCAATGACAGGGAGGGTCGTATGGCTGGCTAAAACCCCTGCAAGATGGGCAGCCATCCCGGCCCCTGCAATCAACACTTCAATCCCTTGCTTCCTCGCTGTCTTGGCATAACGGGCTGTCTTTTCTGGCAACCGATGGGCTGAGCTGATTTCCATTTCATAAGGGATCCCCATCTCTTTCAAAACTTCTGCTGCCTTCTCCATGATAGGCAAATCACTATCGCTTCCCATTAGAATTCCAACCAAAGGCTTCTTCATAGAAACATCTCCTTCATGAATCAAGGCTTCGTCGTGAGCTCAGCCGAACGGCTGAAGTCTTGAGATACGTAACTCAGCCCTTTAGGGCTGATCTCTTTCATCTTAAAAAATTAACAAGAAATTCACAAGGGAATAAAAAACCCCAGGTTTATTGAAACCAAGGGTAAAATTTTAAAGGATTCGATTCTAATGGATTCTTCGTCTTTATTTCTGGAATGGAAGAACCCAGATCAGTATTGCCGGGATATAGCAGGAGATAAGAGAGATAATGACATAGGGTACTGTGTAACTGAAGAACTCTTTCAGGGTTACTTTCCTCTGGTCCTCTTTTTCGCCCATATTCTTAGCCACAAATAATGCTGGGGCCCCCGCAATGGTTAGATTGCTTCCAAGGGTTCCGGCCCACAGCAGGCTCCAATAAAGAGGCCATGGATTTAAGGCATGTTCTTTACTCAAGTCTCTGATCACATAGAGCATGGTTAGGATATAGGCATCGTGTTCTACAACTCCCACGATAGGTACAGTCACCCAGTAAAGCAAAGTGCTTCCAGCAAGGAGACTCGATTGAATAAATGGGGTAATCCAATTGGCAATGAGCTTGATCACCCCTGCATGTTCCAGCCCTCCCACCAATGCAAAGAGAGAGACATAGAAGAAGATGGCCCTCCAATCGAGCTCGGAGAAGACGTTCTCAATCGTCGGGATTTCGATATGAAAAGCTGTTTTGAAAACCTCGAAGATAAGGATCAGAGTGATGGCCCCGCAGAAGGCAATAAACCCGAGACAGCAACCGAACAGGGGTCGGTTAGCCATCGCAATGATAGTTAGAAGAAAAACCCCGCAGACCAGAATGGCGAACCGTTTATCCTTGATATGTTCAAGATAGTTCCCCTCCTGATCCATGGCAGAAAGGTCCATGGTCTTCCCCTTGTACATCCTTGAGAATTTCCAGTAGAAAAAAGCGCTGGTGATGATGTAGGAGATGAGGAGAATGAAGAAAGAGGAGGGACGTCCCAAATACCACAGAAATCCTCCAAACTCGATCCCTGAAACGCTGTGCAGCATTTGCGGAGGAAGGTCACCTAAAAGCATGGCCGTCCCCATGAAGTTGGCACAGAGGCCGACAAATAAAACAGGGCCAAAAGCGGCGAAGTTGAAACGCCGACAGGCATGAAAGATAACCGGTGCAAACATCAGAACGACCACAACGTTATCGATGAGTATGGAGACAAAGCCCGCAAGGATTCCCACTGACGTCACGAAGATGGCAACGTTGCCCTTTGACATTCTCAGGGCAATCGCCGCCAAGAAATCAGGCACCCCGGACTTTCCAAAATAACCGGAAATGATCCAGATGCTGAGCAGAATCAGGATCACATTCCAGTCGACAAATTGAAAGGCCTGAACTTCGGACATGACACCGAAGAGGATCATCGCAATGATCCCCAACATGGCCGCGATGACGCTGTCAATCCATCCGGTGATCACCAGGACAATGCTACCAAGAAAAATGATGCTTGCGATTATCTGAAGCAATTCCATGTTGAGCTACCTCCAAGCTTCTCTAATCCTCTCCAATTAAGAAGAAAGGATGGGGATAACACCCCCGTCCTCAAAATTTTTTTAAGAGAAAATATTAGATAGGAAAATTAAATAATCCCCATGCCCTTAAGAATTGAAAGCATGACGGCTGCGGCCATCACAGAGCCGACCTGGCCACCGGTGTTAGCTCCCATGGCATGCATCAGGAGGTAATTCTTTGGATTGTATTTCTGACCTTCCTTTTGGACCACTCGTGCTGACATAGGATAGGCTGAAATGCCCGCAGCGCCGATGAGAGGATTGATCTTACCCCCTGTTAAAACATTCATCAATTTTCCAAACAGGACGCCACAGGCGGTATCGAGGCAGATGGCCAGAAAGCCCAGGGCTAAGATGATCAGGGTCTGAGGCGTTAAAAAGACCTTGCCATCCATGGTGGCTCCGATGGAGATCCCTAAAAGGAGGGTGACGATGTTTGCAATCTCATTCTCAGAAGCCTTGGTGAGTCTGCTCACAGCACCGCACTCCTTCATCAGATTTCCCAGCATGATCGTTCCTAAAAGAGGTAAACCCTTGGGTGCGATGAGGCCTCCAATCACTGTAACGATTAAAGGGAAAACTATTTTTGTCGTTTTTGAAGCCGACTTTCTAACCGCTCCCATATTGATCATCCGCTCTTTCTTAGAGGTTAAGAGCTTCATAATAGGAGGCTGAAAAACAGGGACTAAAGACATATAGGAATAAGCTGCCACTGAGACTGCGCCCAGCAAATGCGGGGCATATTTGGAGGTGACATAAATCGCAGTCGGTCCGTCACAGGCGCCGATGATCCCGATGGAGACAGCTTCCAACTTTGTAAAACCTAAAACCAGGGCTAATGCCAGTGTTAAAAAAATCCCGAATTGTCCTGCGGCTCCGAGGAGAAATATCTTTGGATTCTCCAAAAGAGGGCCGAAATCAGTCATGGCACCAATGCCCACAAAAATGAGAAGCGGGAATAACTCCGTGATGACACCTGCATCATAGATAATTTTGAGGAACCCTCCTTCCTCCATCAGCCCCGCCAGAGGAATATTGACCAAAATGCATCCAAATCCAATGGGGACAAGGAGTAAGGGTTCAAAATCCTTTTTGATCCCAAGGTAAAGCAGAAAGAGTCCCACTACTATCATTATCGGATTAGACCAATGGAGGTTGGTAAATCCAGCAACGAGTCCATACAATCCGCTTCCAACCGCTTCTAACATGTTTTATCCTCCCTTTCGAAACTTAATTCGCCTTTTCTACTTCCTTTTTATAAGGAAAAACTTTCTTTAGAACGCTCATGAGGAGGCTTAAGATCAAAAGGGTCAGGAGCGTGCCTCCCATTCCAACGACAATCATTGTAACTCCAAATGTCCAATTATCCATATTGATATACCTCCAGGTTATTAAGGTTGGAGGATTGAGGATAGAGGTTGAAGGCTAAATCTTTTTGCCTCAAACCTTAAGCCTTGATTTTTATATCATCCTAAAAATGGAATTTCAATAAAAAAGTGATTTTTTTAACAAAGTCCAAAAAAAAATTTATTCATTTTTAATTTCAATGGGTTATGCTCTTTTGTTCTTTCTGTTTTGGAACTCTCTGGCCTGGTACATGAAGGCTTCAAGGCGGGTTAATGTGTTGGTTTGTTCCTGCCCATCATAGGCCATGTTGAGGATGGGAATGTTATTATTCTCTTCTTGATATCGTTTGAGCAGGGTACTCACAATCGTCCCAGGCATACAAGTAAATGGCATGATGTTGACAACCCCACTGGCTCCCCTTTTGGCAAAATCGACCGTCTTTCCAACGGAGAGGATTGCTTCTCCTTCGAAGGAGGAATCCAGGTAGGGTTTGGCCTTTTTAAAAATGGATCGGGTTTTGGGTTCACCAAAGTTTTTAAGATGGCCTTTAAATATTTTCTCTAAATGGTGTTCATCCTTCTTCTGATAATAGTCTGTGAGAAAAACTTTCAAAAGATTTGAAAATGATTTCTTCTTGAGACTCCTCTTCTTGGCAATGGTGTTGACATAAAGAATCCATTCAGTCAGAGGCGCAATCCACGCCTCTCCTCCAAATTGTTCAATTTTTCGAATGACATTCTCATTGGCAAATCGATTGAGCCGGACAAAGATTTCTCCGACAATCCCGATCAGGGGTTTGGTTCCAAGTCCATTTAGTTCGATCTGATTGAACTCCTTGATGCTCTTTTGAAGGATCTCCTCCAAATCGTCTCCCTCAAGGATCGCTTTACAGACTCTCTTTAAAGACTCCTGATAGACCTGATCTGTTTTTCCCTTCTCCTTCTCATAGGGCCGGGTCTCCAAGACTTTTTTCATCAAGAGGTCCACTGCGACAATTCCCTGCCATCCCAGGCGGGTGAATTGTGAACCCATGATGCCCAGATCACTATAAAGCGTCTCATCCTGATTGGGCGAGTAGATGGGAACATGTTGAAAACCCAAATCATCCAGAACGAGGCGATGGAAGCGATGGTATTGTCCAAACCGACATGGTCCGTTACCAGAAGGCATGAAGAAGGCAGCTCGTTGATGATCGAAATTAGGATCCTTCACCAACTTGACCATATCGCCCGTGGTCAGGATGCAAGGATAGCACTCTTTTCCGGAGGTAAGTTTTCTTCCCCAATAAAGGGTTTCTTCGTCTGATTCTGGGAAGACATCGGCATCCACGCCGCAAGCCTGAAAAGCTGCTGCCACAGCAAAAGAGTGGTCACACATATAGGGAATGTAGATCTTTTTGGTCCGGTCGGTCTTCGCCTTCTCTCTTTTAAAAGAGGGAACTTGTTTCGCCTCGACATTTTTCAGGCTGTCTAAGAAGGCTTCACATCGTGTAATTGCCCCTGCATCCGCGCTATGCTCATCAATTTCCAATTGGAGATAAGGTTTTCCTTTGGATAAATCCCTGAAGAAGTGGCTGATGAAAGAATCCGGGCCGCAACCGAAATTGGTGATATAGACCGCATAAAGCCTGGGGTTTTCCTTGATGATCTTTCCAGCAGCCAATATCCTCTGTCCATATCGCCAATACATCTCCCGAATTTCTTCAGAAGGTGCGACAGACTCCAAAGGAAGGAAGTCCATGGGGATGGGGAGCACCCCTAAGTCTCGCAGTTTTTTTGGAATCTCAAGGTTCACCCCGGAATCACAGGAGTTATAAGGCCTCCCAACAATGACCATGACCTTATCATTGGCGCCAGCCTGATTCAAAATCTCTTTTCCACGATTAAGCATGGATTGATAGAACAAGGCTTGAAATCTTTCCGCCTTCTCAAGGGCCTTCTTTACCCGCTTCGACCCGCGATGGAGGGATTTTGCAAATTCGACCAACTCCTTCTCCAGATATTCTCTCCCGAACCCGAAGTGGAGGATGGGTTGAAGCACTTTCACATCGTTCTTTTTAAAATCAATGGATGAAGGAACGGCATAGGGGAAGGATTGAGCATAAGGGCATGCCGAACAATTAGGGATCTCTGGATGAGATGCTTTGAGATTGACAATGCTCGGGAGGAAGATCCTCTTCACGCCTTTCTCCAAAAGGTTGAGGACATGGCCGTGACTCACTTTAATGGGAAAACAGGTTTCAGCGACGACATTCTCCACCCCTTTTCGAATCAGTTCTTTGTTTGTGACATCGGAAAGAACCACTCGATAACCTATTTCGGTAAAGAAAGCCCTCCAGAGAGGAAGCATCTCGTGAAAAAAAAGAATCCTGGGTATCCCGATGGCTGGAGCATTGGGTGGGAGTTTCTCCTCCCCTTCATAGGGAGCGAAGAGCATCTTCTCTCTTTCCTCAAAGAGATCAGGAATGTTTGATCCCTTCGTCCGTTTAATGACATCGTACTTCTCACATCGGCTTCCGTAAAAGAGGGGTTTCTCTCCTTCCACACTCACTTTTCGAATGAGGCAGAGATTGGGACAACCTTTGCATTCGAAAGAAGTTTGTTCATAACGGCGCTGACTCAGATCAAATCCCTTAAAACCCGATTGCTCCCATGTCCTCTCTTCCATGGCCAGAATGGCGACACCGATGGCCCCTGTCACATCGTGATTCTCAGGAACGATGATCTCTTTATCCAGTACCTCCTCAAAGGCAGCGACGACCCCTCTATTGAAAGCCGTCCCACCTTGGAAGAAGATTCGATTCCCGATACGGCGGTCCCCGACCACACGATTGAGATAGTTCTGAACGATGGAGTAACTAAGCCCGGCAATGAGATCATCTTTTTGGGCACCCATTTGTTGGTGATGAACCAGATCGGATTCGATGAAAACCGTACATCGCTCTCCCATCCTCACTGGCTCTTCAGCGGAGAGAGCAAGGGACCCGAATTCCTCTTTGATGGAAATGTCCAGTTTTTCAGCCTGCTCTTCCAAAAAGGATCCGGTCCCTGCTGCACAGACTTTGTTCATCTCGAAATCGACCACCACCCCATTGTCGATGCTGATATATTTTGAGTCCTGTCCACCGATCTCAAAAATGGTATCTACTTTTGGATCAATATAGATCGCTGCCGTGGCCTGGGCAGTAATCTCATTTCGCACCAGATCTGCTCCCACGAAATCTGCGGTGAGATAACGACCCGAGCCGGTCGTTCCGACCCCTTTGATCTCCACATGGTCTCCGATCTCCTCACCGATCTCTTGAAGGCCAATGCGAACCGCTTCGATGGGCCGGCCTGCGGTCATCAGATAGCGTCTTGAAAGGACTCTCTTCTCTCGGTCAATGACGACCAGATTGGTGCTAATCGATCCCACATCCAATCCCAGATAGGCCTCGACCTTCTCTCCTCCTGAGCCTTGGGTGGAGAGCTTAAATGGTTCTCGCTGGATGAGATGACGAGGGGAGAGAGAAAGGGGTTTTAATGAAGCCTTTTCTTCTCGATGATCTCGGATATATTGATTGAGGCGACCGAGGCCAATCCATTCCCTTTTGCTTTCCTTGTCTTCCTGAGTCACCAGGATGGCGCCGATGGCTCCCATTGAAGTAAAATGTTTTGGAATGATGAGCTCTCCATCGGAAAGTTCTAATATGTCTGAGAAGGCTTTCCGCATTCCCACATTAGCGGCCACGCCTCCCTGGAAGGAGACGGGTTTCACAAAGATCTTCCCTTTACCAATATTACTCTTGAAATTTCTCGCCAAGGCGTAACAAAGACCAGCTACGATGTCATAATCTGGTGTGGCAATCTGTTGAAGATGAATCATATCCGTTTTGGCAAAGACACTACATCGGCCTGCAATGCGAGGTGGGTTCATTGATTTGAGGGCGAGTTGTCCAAATTCTTCAATGGTCAGGCCTAATCGGCTGGCTTGCTGATCGAGAAAGGATCCCGTTCCAGCAGCGCAGAGGGTATTCATCGAGAAGTCGCTGATCTTGAAGCTGCCCTCCTCCTCTTCAATAAAGATCAGTTTGGAATCCTCTCCCCCCATGTCAATGATCGTTCTGACCTGTGGATAGAAATGTTGAACCGCCTTGGCCTGGGCGATAATCTCATTAATGAAATTTCCCCCTAAGAGTTCGGAAAGAAGCTTTCCTCCAGTCCCGGTAAAAGAGATAGAACAGAATTGTCCAAGGGGAATCCGCTGGAGGATCTCTTCCAATACCTTCTGAACGGTCTGCAGCGGTTGCCCCTTGATACGGGTGTAATGTCCCTCCAGCACATTCCGATGTTCGTCCATGATGACGGTATTCGCGCTGACGGATCCAACATCAATGCCCAAGTAAAGTGACTTCATTTCCTTACACCACTCATCCCATTAGCTAATCCCCCCTAACCCCCCTTTTATAAAGGGGGAAAAGGGAGGATTACAAAATTCTAATCGATTTGAATTCGGTTTTTCAAGTTTAATTTCTCTCCCTGTTTAATTTCTCTCCCCCATCAGCCCCGATTCGCCATTGAATTTATGATGACCTTGTGATAGTTTTCAAATCGATATGGAAAAGATAAGGGCACGGGTCATTATTGAAGGAAGGGTTCAAGGAGTCTTCTTCCGCCACCACACCCAGGAGGCGGCTTTTAGACTCGGGGTGAAGGGTTGGGTTAAAAACCGCAGGGATGGCCGTGTTGAGGCTGTTTTTGAAGGCGATCAGGAACGGGTGGATCAGATGATTCAGTGGTGTCATCGGGGTCCATCTGAGGCAAGGGTGACAAAGGTTCATCTCAATTGGGAAATTTACGCTGGAGAATTTGAGGATTTTTCGATAAGTTATTGAACCTTCTTTGTAACATCCCTCTCTTCTTTGAATATCTTTTTCTTTACATCCTTCTCTACCTCTCCCTTTTCTTTTTTGATCACCTCTTCCATGACTTCCATTTTTTTACCGGTATCGGTTAAACCCTCTCCAACCTTCTTCACGGTCTTACCGCCTCCGAAGTAGAGGAAGAAAAAGAAGATGAGGATACCAACAATCAATCCCATTAGGAACT
>PEUO01000172.1 GCA_002780715.1 Deltaproteobacteria bacterium CG03_land_8_20_14_0_80_45_14 | reverse complement strand
CTTTTGAAGAATCAATGGTCATGCCGGAAGGCGCAGATTTGAGGGAATAGGTCAGGGTATCACCATCCGGGTCAGTTGCCTTAACATGGTAGGTAAAATTGCGATTTCCGAATTCGGAATCTTTGATAGAAGATTTAATTTGTGGTGGTGAGTTAAAGATATAAGTAAAGACCGT
This sequence comes from Deltaproteobacteria bacterium CG03_land_8_20_14_0_80_45_14, assembly GCA_002780715.1. Lineage (GTDB taxonomy): Bacteria > Desulfobacterota > BSN033 > BSN033 > UBA1163 > UBA1163. The sequence goes on along the minus strand of PEUO01000172.1, from coordinate 7,827 downwards.
TACCTGTTTTCCTTTCTGTTTAGTGTCAAAAGGCGTTACTGTCAGGGATATTTTATCTCCTCGTTTGAATTCAGCGGTAGATAGAGTATCAGATGTTTCAGGTAGTAGTCTCTCATTTTTCGACCATTGGTAAATAACTGAGGCATTATCACGGGTTAATACCTCAGCCTTTATAGTGCCGCCAACTATAGGAGAGGAAGGAGTTAATTTTACAGAAAAAACTATTTCAGGTTGTGCAATAACCTTTGAAACCTCAATATCTGTTATTTGAATTTCTCTTACTTCCTCTCCTGTTTTCTCAATGGTTTCTTTTGATGGCTGTCTTTCCTCTCTCCCTTTACAAGCAAGTAGGCTGATTATTATCAGCCCCCATAGTAAAATAGCTTTATTCACTCTACACTTTTTACTTCTTGAGCCAGTGCACTATTTTTCTTGCTATTGAATAAATAGGTTCATTCTCAATTTCAACCACAACGCCTGTGGCTATCTGGATCTTCTTCTTCAGCTCCTCCTGAGCTTCTTTTGGAGGAACTATTATTATAGCCTCGCCGGCAGGTGGTGCCCCCGGACCAAGTAGCACCCCTTTATAAACAGTCACGCTCCCTGTGATTCCCGATGTTATGCCCGCTGAAAGTATTGCTACATTAGAAGGGGCGACACCAGTTGTATAGCTCAGGGAATAAATATAAGAATCGCCTCCGAAAGAGCAGATGTCAGAACTTGGTTTATATGAGAGAAAATCCACAAGGCCACCAGCTGCAAGAGGCCTTGAAATAACCCGCTCTCCATTTGAAAGATAGACCTTCCAGCCTTCCTCATCTACAGATGGGGGAGTTGATGTAAGATTGATAGAGGTTACAACATCCTTCAAACCAAAATTATTGGTAGAAGAGTCATATGCACACACTTGAGCTGTCTCTCTTACTGTGCCGGTTGTAGCTACACTGGTTGCATCATATAGTGAGCTCTCAGCAACTAATAAATCCTTATCCTTTAATCCAAAGAATATCTGCTGAGATAAATCTGTTTTATCCAGACCACTATAAAATTTTCCAGAGCCTGCATAAACCCAGATATTCCCATCTTTATCCTTTACTGCATCAGGGGATGCAGTAAAGGGGTAGCCCGCTGAGAAGAGTGTAGTAATCGTTGGAGTCCATGAAGAAGAAAGGTCCTGATTAGGAATATCTATAGTCATAAGTTTTCCCTTCCAGACGCCTGCATAGTTGTAGCTTGTGCCGAAATAGATTTCTTCAGCATGGTAATTCTTATCTCTGTCTATTGCGAGGATATCACCCACAATGGCATTATGGTCAATCGCAATCTTTTTAACAAGTGCCCCTGTCCCAAGGTCAATTATATAGATGTAACCCAGTGTATTTCTACCAATGTCAACGCTACCCTTTGGAAGCACCTTTGAGCCTGAGCCAATAGCAACATACCAGTTGCCATTTTTGTCTCTGTCTCCTGTCCGTATGATTGAAGGATAGGTTGTCGTATAGCCGAGGTCATCATCAGAAAATTCCCAGAGGGGGACAGGACTCTCCGGATTTGTAATATCAATGGCAAAATAAGACGAGAATCCTACATCTGATAAGGGAGGGGTAGGGTTAGCATCTGAACCTGCGCATGCACCTCCAAATCTCATGCCGCCGATGAGTATAGTCCTCCAGCTATTCTTATCTCTTGCAGCAGTAGGAGTACCTCCAATACTCACATCCACAAGTCTCACAGAGAGGTCCGCATAATAGACGTGACAGTAGTCTGTACTTGCAAGGTATTTAAGATATGGGAAGGCATTAAATGGTATATATGCCCAAATTTCCTCACCGAGTTTATCTGTATTTGTAGGCGTTGTATCGGTAGAGAACAATCCGTGGAAGATAGCCTTTATGGTTGCTACCAGACCTTTATCTTTTAGATACCCTACTCTGAAGGCATGAAGCATCCCATCATTAGCACCTGCAAAGGCTATAGAAGACTTTTCCTTATAATTGGAGCTGCTTATATACTGATAATAAGTGATGTCACTATAATCTATCTGGTATGTGTTGAGAGGTGTATTGGCAAAGACCTTTGGCGTTGAGCTGATGATGTCACCGAGCTTCCATACACGGAGTGACCCGTCCACAGTTATACGTCTGTCTCTGAAATTTGCGTCAGTAGATTCAAGGTCTTCCCCTCTGATATACCGAACAATCTTATCTGCTGTGTATGTAGCGTCAGGATTAAGGGCATTGCTCAGTGTGGTATTGCCAGTAACATTAGTGGTTGTGAAATAATTTGGTTGTGAAAATGTATATGTTGTTGTACTGCCTCTGATTACCTTGGTTGGTAAGTATATGGTCCGGGTATCATGGCTTTTAAGGGCAAGCTTTCTTCCTGCTTCCCAGAGGGGTGTTATCTCAGTAAAGTTCTTTTTCTGCGAAGGCGAGCATGAACTCAAGGTCCCGCCACTTCCATCAACATCTGTTGTAAAGAGGGCTGCTTCAGTCTCATTATTAATGTTATTAAAGTAAAGTTTCATTACATAGTCCTGGTCAAGACGAAGTTGATAATCGTGTATTGTATCCTCCCTGAGATTGTCCTGAGGGTCTATCCAGAGGTTCTGCATATATCCCAGCCAGTTAACCTCCCTTACGCCTTCCTGCTTTGTTGGCAGAAAGTATGCCTGAACCATTGAGCCTGCGCCCCTTGAAGAGGTTGTGAGGACAGAGGCAGCCGTTCCCGATGCGGCTCGCTTTAAAATATCTGCTATAGCATTCGTGATACTGGCCTCCAGTTCATACCCGTCATCACCTTCATAATATGTGAGAGGGAGGTCAGCGGATGTAATAACTCCGTCACCATTTGAATCCCGCAGGTACTCTCTTAAATCCGGCCCTGGTTTTCCATCACCATTCAGGTCATTAAAGCCTCCGTTAATTGCAGCATCCTTCAATAACTGAGAGCCTTTACCAAACATAAATACAGAATAAAGGTATATATTCTGGGTTCCTGGAAGGCATTGCTGCCACGCAGTCGGAACAGAAGTGCATGTCCCTGGACGCGCGTCCGCTGTCCTTGCCCAGAGAGCCACATCGTCAAGATAATCTGTACCCTGATCAGGATAAGTTCCATCGTCTTTACCATCATTGTCATAGTCTCGGTAGGTTGTCGGAATGTTCTGATCCTTTGTTGACTCGCCGTCAGTCAACATTAGAACAAATGACTTGGCACAAGGGACATACTGATCTGTCAGGCCAGAGCCTGCCAGTTTTGAATATTGATAATAATATGGGTCATAATTTAGACCAGTGGCATAATCCGCTGGCGAATTAGAATAATATGGAGAGTCCTGTCTGAAATATCTCACCATCTCATATAGGGTCTCTGCCAGAGGAGTCCATGTATCGGGGCTCATATTTGAAATAGAGGTTATCATATTGGTAGTCGAGCCAAAATCCACATAGTTTTCGATTTTTCCACCATCGTATCTCCCATTAGTATATCCTGATTCAATGCCACTACCATAATTATAAAACGCCAATCCGAACCTGACGTCACTGCTCAGATGGTCAATAAGTCCCTCTGCCTTTGTCATCCCCTGATCCACTATTATACTGTAAGGTCCACCAGAAGGTGTGCTCACTGAGATGACAAGATAAATCTGGGTCACATGGGGATGATTAGAAGAAGTAGGCAGGGTATATGCCTTAACCCCAAACCCCTGCAGAGTCGCCAGCGCATCGGGTTTGAAGTCAGACCACTGCCAGTTTAAGCCGGTCGCGGGATTGGTAGCCCAGCTGAAACTATAGGTAGTATAGGAAGTGGACAGATTCACATAGTTGGATAGGTAATCCACCCCATTCACCCGTATCGCTCCATTTATCTTCCTCGTTCCGCTACCTGTCCTTTTTGCGACCACTTTAACAGATACACCTGAGATGGTTCCAGCAAGTGGCCCGCCTGTGTAACTGTAATCAAGTATAACCTGGTCGTTTATGTTGGTGGTCGTATTCTGAATGTAAGAAGTATCGCCATCTGAGGTTAATACAGCCTGCCATGCGCTGGAGGCACCTATCGGAGTCCATGCGCCAGGGATGATGTCACCGTTTGGATAAACCGTAGCAGTTGATCCCACTCCCCCAATCGGGGTTATTGTAAGCTGATCCCCTGACATACTAAAACGGTAATCCCCTACAAATGGATAGATAAGACCTGAGGTAGTAGTAAAGTCTTTTGAAAAGTTCCACGAAGAGGGAGAGTTTTCACCAAGAAGCTTCACAGTGACACCGCCCTCCGGAGACCGAGGAGCTGCCTTACCCCCGATTAAGAGCTTTTTTGATACATCAACTCTACGCATAGTAGCCCAGTTCAGGAAGTTTCCACTTGCAATCGGGTTGGCAGCAGTCCCGTTAGTTATTGGCTCTATTGTCACTTCCCACCTATTGTTAGCAGTATATTTATAATTCTTGGCAGGGTCAAAATACCCGTAGTAGTATCCACTCGTAAATTGAGTCGGGTTGTAAGTTCCTGCATAGGCCTGGTCGTTCATACTTCCTGAGTTGTCCAGCACAATCAGGACATTGGGTGGAATACTATTACTTATAAACGGTGGGGTTGAACAATAGCTACTCATCTGGCTGACTGATGCCCTGGGGAGGAACATCAAGATAGCACCTAATCCGAGAAGAACGAGAAGAACTATCGCCTTTAAGATATTTTCTTTGTGTTTCATAGCAACATCCTCCTATTTCGGAACTATCTCAGGATATTCCTCTAAGAGCTTAATCACAAAGCCTTTTTGAGTGTATTCGTATTCAAAACTAACCCGTGTGGGAAGTGAGAGACCATGCAGAGAAACCCGCCTTCCTTTACGATCTATTATTCGGGCTGTGGGAGACACCTCATAGCCTTTTTTGTCAATCACAACGCTTCTGTTGCCCTCAATAGAGGTCAACATCCCCTCGGCTCTAACCTTGCCAGCGGCAAGGACGTCACCACTTGTCAGGCACACCATAAATCCTACAAATATTACCAGCAAAAATCTAAACAATATCCTTTTCGGTACACCCATCTTATACCTCCTACATCGTATACCTGTAAAGGGCTGAGGACTCAGCCCTCGTGCCCCCGGGACCTGTAACAACCGTGTTTATCCTGTAATAAACACCAGTAGTAGGAACTCCGCCACCAGCCCTCGCAAACTCAAGTCTGCCCCCTGGTAATTCCTTAGAATAAAGCCTTTCAACGGTTATATTTGCTGTAAAACCTGTGAATAAATTAGGGCCTGGCAGGGTGAGGGTAGTTGTGCAACTTACATCTTCAGTAAAAATAGAATTTACAAGACATGGGGGAGAAGCATCCACGATCGGGAGAGAAGAAACAGGCTCTCCCATTAAAATGAGATTAATGGCATCCTTCATAACCTCTACAGAACCATCAGCAGCCTCTGAGGCAGTGGCATATCTCTTACCAGCGCCTGACATGGCCACTGACTGTATTACAAAATAGATTATCCCTGTAAGGATAACCAATGCAACAAGCCCTATTATGAGCGCCATTATAAGGGCAATCCCTTTCTCATCTAACTTTTTAACCTTTAAACCTTTCAAACCCTTCATCTCAGATTCCTCGGCGCTATGCTTAAAGAGACAACCCTCCACCTATACCTCCTCTGTTCGTCCGTTAAGGTTATACTCCTGCCCACTGTCCCTCCATTGCATTCTGTTAGAGTGGTATCTCCTACTATAAAAGTCTGTCCGGAAGGATACACCTCTTTATCGGGATCACGCCTGCCTAACTGGACAAGCATATAAACCCTCGCCTGTTTTAGACGTTTCTTAAGTGCCTTATTGTCATACGTAGCAGCCAATACTCCACCATTGTCCCAGCAGTCTATCGTCCCATCCTCATTCGCATCCACTCCAAAGGCAACCTGAAGATCTCTCACGCAGTCGAGGACAGGTCTCCTTGTGCCTGAAGGTGGTGGGATAGTATCCTTGCTCTCAGCCCTCTCGAGACTCAGGACTGCATTTGCTCCTGATGCAGGCGGAGCACATATATCTACTGGTGTGCCACCTAAGCTATACTCTACTGCATAATAGGGGAAGTTAGCATTTTCTGTATGAAGTCCATAAATAAGGGTTCCCCTCTCTGTTGATGGTGAAGCTGGATAAGTAAAGAGCCATGCGGCACTGCTTGCACATCCACCAGATGTAAGAAGACTTTTAGTGCTTGGTTCCATATAAATAACCCAGTCGCCGTTTTTTACATCTTCTCTTGCATCATTCCAGGTCTTGAATGTTGGTGGAGATACACCGCTGCTGGTTATATATGTCCAGCCCTGGGCACCCCTCGATAGCCTGCCGAGGGCAGTTCCCATCAAGGTCATCGTATCGGAGCCGTTACTGCCTGTATTATCGGTTGCGCCGAATGCCCTCGGTGAAAAGGTGCACGGGGTATAATCATCAGCAAGCCCATAGCCTGCCATCGCTATATCCCTCTCGATGAAATTCTTTATTATCTCCATTTCCATCTCCGACTCAGCAACCCTATATTCCCTCGCTGTATGCTTCACCTGTGCTATATAAACGCCATACACACCTGCAATGACAATAGAGAATATGGCCAATACGACCAAAAGCTCTGTAAGAGTTACACCTTTTTGTCCCGAAAATCCCCACATCCCCCCTTTAGCAAAGGGGGGTGAGGGGGGATTACTTTTATCAACATCAATTGTTTTTCTCATAACTTTTGCCTTATAAAGCCCTGTGTTTATAGATCACAGCATTATTTGAAAGATTCTCACCGCGGGGATTAGTGTATTGCACGGTGATTAGAACCTGTTTAAGTTCTGTGCCTGGATCTGTAACAGCCCATGAAATATTGTAGTTCTGCTGAAATCCTCCCCTGATATCCTGAACGGTTTGTGGAAAACCCTTAAGATTTTGAGAAGAACTGTATGGATCTCGATAGTGAGTTCCTGCTGTTACTTCGTTGTCATTGAAATCAAGACTATGTATAGCCTCAGCTGTTTGATTTGTTATCCTGATAGTTGTATTTCTTAGCTCATTATTGAGGTTTACAGCTATAGAATTCACCAATCCGCTGAGAAGCCCGAGGAGAGAAATCTGAAGGATAACAAGGGCGATCATCAACTCCACAAGGGAAAAGCCTTTATTGTTCCTGACAGGTGCTACCATCCCATAAACCCTCTCTTATTCTATTGGTACTAACACTCACACACTTTGCCTGAACCGAGTTGTCAGACTGGTGTCTTACTACAAAAGTTATACTCGTCCACATACCCCATGTGTCTCTCCTCGGAATTCCAAGTTTATCGTAGACTAAAATATTATTATTTGGATTAGCCCCATTTATCTGATATTCAATGGATGAGGTCAGATTCCTTTGGTTTGTGTTTGCTTCCTCTCCAGTCCCGTCATATTGAAAATTAGTGTTAATATCACTAAATTCAAAGATTACATAAGATGTATTCGATGCAAACCTTATCCCGAACCCTCTGCTGTCTGGTGCTTCACTCCGTGTCATAGCATCCTGCCTTGCCCTCTGAAGGTCTCCAAGGAGCTCCCTTGAGACCCTTGAAATATTCTCGTTACGAATGAATCCGGGGCCCACAGCCGTAAGAGATGCCAGAATTGCGATAATCGCCAGCACTATTACAACCTCTATTAGAGTTATACCTTTTTTATCGTTTAAAGTCATAACTGCTCTACAACACAATATTTAGAAGCAATTCCTGTGCCATTCTGTAAGTATTGGAAAATATTGAATTTATTTGAAAAAGATGTGAAATCCTGTTATGTGTTTATGTAATGAGTT
>PEUO01000018.1 GCA_002780715.1 Deltaproteobacteria bacterium CG03_land_8_20_14_0_80_45_14 | reverse complement strand
AACACCACCAACGACAGAATTCTTTAAAAAATTTCTTCTCGTAATTCCATTACACATTTTTCCCACCTCCTATCTGATTTAGTCTCTCTTATCCCAGCGAGAGAAATAGATTAAATTTTAAATAATCACCTCCTTTCACCGAATATAACTTTCTAATCCCCCCAACCCCCCTTTAATAAAGGGGGGAGAAGGGGGATTATTAAAAGGTGGGTGGACTGACCACCCATATTACGACCGTCTTCTTTTTCCCAGGGTTTGACCAACCATGAGGCTCCTGAGATGAGAAATAAAAACTTTCATTCTTTTCCACCCGATAGGATTTCCCATTCAGATTGACCTCCAACTCCCCTTGTAACACAATCCCAAATTCTTCTCCAATATGGGAGTAAGAGCCTTTTGATCCCCCCCCGGGCTCAATCGTCGTATAAAAAGGTTGCATACGTTTATTCTGGATATTCCGAACAAGCATCTGGATTTTAGCATCCCCTCTTTTAAAATTGATATTGACCCTTTCTTCCTCCTTCACGACGATCCCATTCTCATTGACCTCAGGTTCGAGGAAGAAATCAACGACCTTCATCTGAAGGGCAGAGGCAATCTTTTTGAGGATCATGATGGAAGGGTTCGCGCGGCCCCTCTCCAGTTGGGAGAGGTAGGCGTCTGTGCAACCAGCTTTTGCGGCCAGTTGTTTGAGGGTCATTCGGTTTGCTGACCGGAAGGCCTTGAGTTTTTCGGCAATCTCTTTCATGAGAAGAAATTAAATATAATTACACTTCATTAACAAATACTTAATTACTCAAAATTTGTCAAGCGGAAAAAATTGATTGAGGGTCAGGTCTTGCGATCACACATTCCCATTTTCGCAAGAATGACCTTTAGGGGTCAGCGTGTAATCCAATTTAATGTTGGAGAGAGCGCGAAAGATATTCCCCTTAACTCGACGGTCTTTTTTACTTAAAGCTTCTATCAAATCCTTCACCACTTTTCTTTTCGTCTTCCCCGCGCTCGGACAACCGCTCGGACCAAAGGGCAACCCCATCTCCCGGGCAAATCTCTCAATCTTCTTCTCCTCCAATAAAGCCAAGGGACGAATCAGAGTAATCTTTCCCTTAAAGAGGGCTTGAAGGGGAACCATGGTACTGATCTCAGCGCTGTAAAAAATATTAAGGAGCAGGGTTTCAATGATATCGTCTTTGTGATGACCGAGGGCGATTTTGTTACATTTGAAACGATGGGCGAGATGGAACAGGCGTTTTCTTCTTTCCCAGGAACAGAGGAAACAGGGGTTTTCTCGATTCTCAGAACTGTTCGCCCTTATCCCGATATCCGTGAACTCAATGTGATAAGGGAGTCCTTTCATTTCAAAAAAATTCTTCAGGATTGCTACCCGCCCAGAATCAACCCTTCGACTCTCCAGCCTGAAGGCTGGAGCTTGCCTTCGACCCGAGACTTCGGCGAGCTCAGTCGAGCCGCTCAGGCCGAGGGGCTCAGGGTTGACCATGAGCGCGTCTTTGAACCTGCTCTCAAGAGCAGGGCTTGGCGCAGTCGAATGGTCAAAGCCGAGATCAATGTAAACCCCGTTAGAAATTCCAGCGGGGCATTAGACCCCGCCGGAATTATTCTAAAATGTAACCCCACCGCGGAGCAGCGGGGCATTATTTCTAACGGGGTAAACCGGCATGAGTTCGTAATGGATGGGAACTCGTTGGCTCCGTTCATGGAGGAGGTGGAGAAGCGTCAGGCTATCTTTTCCTCCAGAGACCCCTACCAGAATGCGGTCTCCCTCCTGGACCAAACCATAGCGGTGGATCGCCTTTCCCATCAAACTCCGGATCTCTTTTTCCCAGTAAACCATGACTCAAATACCCGCAAAGCGCATAGAGCATAGAGTTTCGTATCTCAGGGCTTTAGCCCTGACACGTCAGCCCTAAAGGGCTGAGTTACGGACTATGCGCTATGCCCTATGCTCTATGCCTCTGATTGGACAGATCTCACATCTCGGGATCTTTTTACACACTGTCTTACCAAGATGAACCAAGAGGGCATGGTATTCATTGAATAATTTTTCATCAAGGGAAAGATGATCCATAAAGAGTTTCTGGACTTCTTCGTAGGAGGCATTCTCTGAAATCATCCGATGCCGAGAAAGGATCCGTTTGGTATAGGCATCGACAACAAAAATAGGTTTCTTCAGGCCATAAAGGAGGATGCTATCCGCTGTTTCAGGTCCAATTCCTTTGACCCCGAGAAGTTTTTCCCTCAACTTTCCCGGCCTCTCTTTTCCCATCTTCTTTACATCCCCGCAATAATCATCAAATAAAAAATCTACAAAATACTTTAACCGATCGGTTTTGATGCGATAGTAACCTGACGATTTGATCAATGGAGCCAGCTGTGATTTTTTGAGGTGATGGATCCCTTCTGGATTTAAAACCCCCTTCCCTTTCAGCTTCTGAATCGCTTTCTCCACATTTCTCCAGGATGTGTTCTGGGTGAGGATGGCTCCAACCATCACCTCAAAGGAAGTCTCTGCGGGCCACCAGTCCCGGGGACCATAAGCTTGGTGGAGTTTTCGATAAATGTTCATGAGAAGCCGCTGCATGAAATTTCACCTGTAGCCCAATTTGCCGGAAAAATGGAATATTGGAATGATGGAAAAAGCTGGAACAATGGAATGATGGAATGGTGGAATAATGACACAAACAAGACAAATCCTAACTTTCTTTGCCAATATTCCAATATTCCAGTATTCCAACATTCCGATAGTCAACACATATTCCATTCTTCCAATATTCCGTTACTTATCTTATTTCAGTCTTTTCTGGAATCTCATTGAGCTCAAGAAGATCGTAAGACCTCCCAAAATAACTAATGCCAACATCTGGGGCCAGAGGATATCCAATCCATTTCCTTTTAAAAAGACACCCCGGATAATGATTAAAAAGTATCGTAATGGGTTTGCATAAGTAATATATTGAAGCCACTCCGGCATATTCTCTAATGGAAAGGCAAAACCCGAGAGGATAAAGGCCGGCATCATGAAAAAGAAGGTGGAAATCTGGGCCTGCTGCTGTGTCGAGGAGATCGTGGAGATAAAAAGGCCTATGCCCACAGAACTCATCAAGAAAAACACGCTGCCTAAAAGAAGGATAAAAGGATTTCCTCTAAGGGGAACTTCAAACCAAAAGACTCCGATGAGAGCGATCATGATTGCATCCGCAAGGCCGATCATCGCAAACGGAAGGGTCTTTCCAAGCATCAGCTCCCAGGATCGGATTGGGGTCACCATGATCTGCTCGAGGGTCCCGATCTCCCTTTCCCTTACAATGGCCTGAGCGGTCAGGATTATAGGAAGGAGAAAGGCAATGGAGGCAATGACCCCTGGAACATAAAAAAGTCGGCTTTCGGCATTTGGATTAAACCAAATCCGATGCTCAAGCTCTACTCCGGCCTCCTCGAAATCTACCATCCCTTGTCGATTTAATCTCTTTATCATGATCATCGTTGAATATTCTGAAAGAATTCGACCGAGATAACCCAAGGAGATCATGGCTGTATTCGACTCAGTTCCATCGAGGATGATCTGGACGGTTGCTGTATCTCCCTTCTTCAATTTCCTTGAAAAATCGCTTGGGATTTCTATGCTGAGAATGACATCTCCTTTCTTGATGAGGGCTTCGATCTCCTTTGGTGTTTGCGGATAAGAGATGATATTGAAATATTTCGAACTTCCAAATCGATTGATAAGTTCTCTTGATTCCACCGTTTGGTCAAGATCCCGTACGGCGGTATTAATGTTTTTCACATCCAAATTTGCCGCGTATCCAAAGACGATCAATTGGAAAATGGGCGGGAAGATGAGGGTAATCCTCAACCGCTTATCTCTCAGAACCTGGATCAACTCTTTGACAAATAGGTATCGAACCCGTTTGAACATAAAAAAATATTAGGAAATGGGTTAAGGTTAGGGTTACGAGGCCCGTATCGTTTAGCGTCTACCCCACCTACCGCAGGTAGGCACTGACGAAACCGGCTTCTTAACCTTAACCTTGACCTCAACCTGACCTCTTATAATCACCTCAATTCCTTTTTAAAACTCTTGGTCGCTACCCAAAGTCCTGCCACAGCCATCCCGATCAGGATTAACGTCTCAGTCCAGAGAAAAGAGAAATCTGCTCCTTTTAGAAATATTTCCTTAAGTATGGTGACATAATATCTGGGTGCAATCCCATAGGTGATGAGCTGAAGCCAAAATGGCATGTTAGCGATGACGAAGGTAAACCCTGATAAGAGGAAAGTAGGGAGAAAACCGATCACCATGGCCATCTGATTAGCCAGAATTTGGGTCTTTGCTACAGTGGAGATGGTCATGCCCAATGCCAGGGCAACAAGGATATAGATGCAGGAGAGAAGGAAAAGAAGAGCAATGCTTCCCCTAAACGGCACCTCAAAGACCCATGCCCCCATCAACACGGCCAATGATAAATCAAGAAGACCCAAGAAAAAGTACGGAAACAATTTCCCAATAATCAATTCCTCTTTTCGAACGGGTGTGGAGATGAGAAGTTCCATCGTTCCCCGCTCCCATTCCCGAACAATTACCTGGCCTGTCAGGAGCACTCCGATGATCGACATGATCACTGCCACCAGCCCTGGGATGAAATAGTTTTTTGATTCCAATTCTTCGTTGAACCAGATCCTCGGCCTGCCTTCTATCGGTGGGCTTACCTTCTGCCCACCCAATCGTTCTATCTTCAAGAAGGTCTTCTCTTGATTGTATTCTCGGACAACACCCTGGACATAAGTCAGAATGATATTAGCTGTATTGGAATCCGACCCATCCAGTAATACCTGAACTGTCGCCTTTCTCCCAGACTTGATCATTTTTGAAAAATCCCACGGGAGTACCAATCCCATCTTCACCTCGCCCCGATCAATCAATCTTTTGACCTCTTTCTCATCCTCAATAAAAAAGCGAAGGTTGAAATAGGGAGAGGCGCTGAACCGATGAATAAAGGACAAACTCTCCTGGCTCTTGTCACGGTCTAAAACAGCCATCGGCGCCTTCTTCACATCGAGGCTAACCGCATAACCAAAAAGGAGCATCAACAGGACTGGCATCAGGATCACTAATCCCAGACTTCTCCAATCCCGAAAGATGTGAAATAATTCTTTTCTGGCAATGGCCCAGGTGCGAGAAAATTTCATTCTCTTCCTTCTTTGACGATCAATGAGACGAAGACATCCTCCAAGGAGGGTCTGATCCGCTCCATCCGTTTCAGACGAATTCCGTGCTTCTGAAAGAGAAGTGCGACCTTCTGTTCTGTATTTATTCCCTCCTTACCGATCACATGAAGGGAATCTCCAAATACCGCCGACTCAGAGGTCCAAGGCTCCATCTTCAATAAGTCGAGAGCGGAGATGAGCGGATCACACTCCACTTCCAGAACACCTTGGGCAATGGTCTTCAATTTCAGTTCAGAAGGAGTTCCCAAGGCGATGATCCTCCCCTGATAGATCAAGGCCAATCGATCGCAATACTCTGCCTCATCCATATAGTGGGTAGTGACGAAGGTAGTCACTCCTTTTTCTCCCATCTGCTGGATGAGGTTCCAAAAATTCCTTCTGGAGATTGGATCGACTCCAGAAGTCGGCTCATCCAGAAAAAGGATGGAAGGCTCATGAAGGATCGAACACCCCAATGCGAGTCTCTGCTTCCATCCGACAGCGAGTGTCCGGGTCATTCGATCTCGAAACTCCTTCAGTTCGGCCATCTCCAAAACGTGGTTCTCTCTTTCTTTCTGAAGAGAACCGGAGAGACCATAAATCCCGCCAAAAAAATGGAGGTTTTCCGTCACGGTCAGGTCTTCGTAGAGTGAAAATTTCTGGGACATATAGCCAATGACCTGTTTAATCTTCTCTGGTTCATTCATGAGATCGAATCCTGCCACCTTACCTTTTCCGGCCGTCGGCATTAAGAGGCCACAGAGCATTCGGATGGTCGTGGATTTCCCAGACCCATTGGGCCCCAGAAACCCAAAGATCTCTCCCCTCTTTACCTGGAAACGAATATGATCCACAGCGACAAAAGAACCGAATGTTTTGACAAGGTCTTGGACTTCAACGGCAAAGGAACCCATGAAACACCTCATTGGAAATTGCAAAATTAGCAATGCAAAGTTAGCATTTTCTGAGTTTAAATTTACATTTTGCAATTTGCACTGCTAAATTTGCACTAATTATTTTCTCTTCTCTCTCACCATCGAGACGAAGGCGTCTTCAAGAGAGGGTCTGACCACCATGAGGTCAAAAACCCCCATTCCCTTCGCCTTCAAAACCTCTCGAATCGCCTGTTCCCCTTCTTGAGGATCATCCACGAGCACATGGATCTTATCTCCGGACAAGACGAAGCCTCGAAGCGATTCAACACCTTCCAGCATTCTTATACTTCTCTGATTATTTTCTGTCCGAAGTTCTAAAATCCTTCCCTTCATTTGAACCTTTACTGCCGAAGGAGTATCCGCGATTAAAAGTTCCCCTTGGTAGATCATCCCGATGCGGCTGCAACGTTCAGCCTCATCCAGATAAGAGGTGGAAAAAAGGATAGTCACTCCCTCTTTCAACAGGTCATAGAGGATGACCCAGAAATCCCTTCGGGAGAGAGGATCGACTCCAGTGGTCGGCTCATCGAGGAAGAGGATTTGAGGAGTATGGATTAGCGCACAGATCAACCCGAGTTTCTGTTTCATCCCTCCGGAGAGATCCTGTGCCTTTCGTTTCCCAAAGGGTTTCAGATTGGCAAATTGAAGGAGCCTCTCTATTCGTTCACCTCTGCTTTTCTTTGAAACCTGATAGAGATCTGCATAAAAATTGATGTTTTCAAGAACCGTAAGATCCCCATAGAGTCCAAACCGCTGAGGAAGATAACCTACTTTTTCCTTTAATGACTCTGTTTCTTTCCGAATATCACATCCCGCCACAATGGCCCCTCCTCCATCTGGAGGGAGAATGCCGCATAGCATCCGGAGCGTGGTGGTTTTTCCAGAGGCATCCGGACCGACAAGACCGAAGATCTCCCCAGTCTTCACTTCCAAGTTCAGGTCTTTGACGGCGGTCAATGATTCGAAAGACTTGGTCAGGTTGGTGGTTTGAATGGATAACATCTACTGTTTTTGAGGGGTGGAGGACATCAGGAGGATCTTTCCATCGGCTGGCATCCCCGGCTTCAACTCCCTGTCTGGATTCGGGATGTCCACTTTGATGCGGTAAACCAATGTCACTCTCTCTTTTTCCGTTTGAATACTTTTGGGAGTGAATTCAGACTGAGAGGAGATGAAAGAGATCTTCCCTTTATACTCCTTTTTCGGCCGTAGGTCTGTCGTCACAATAACCTCCTGGCCCCACTTTACTTTGCTGAGGTCGGTCTCCGGGATGTACGCTTTCAGCCAAACATTTTCGAGATCGGCTAAGGTGATTATGGAAGTCCCTGGATTGACCACTTCACCCATTTCACTCGATTTGACTAAAACAACCCCTGAAAGGGGAGAATTAAGAACGGTATAACTGAGCTGGGTTTCCGCCAGTTTCAGAGAGGCTCGTGCTTGTTCCACCTGTGCTTTGGCATCTTCAATATCCTCTTTTCTTGGCCCCTCCTTGACTAATTTGTAATTTTCCGTAGCCCTTTGTACGGTGGCCTTCGCAATTTTATATCCCGCCTCTGCATTATCTAATGTCTCCTTTGGAATAACGTGGCCCTCAAAAAGAACTTTCATCCGTTCATAATGAGCCTGTTTATTCTCCAAATCGAATTGAGCTTGATGAAGGGCAGCCTCCGCTTCTCTCAATTCCTCCGGTCTTGACCCTGCCAGCAACTTATTCAATTTGGCTTGCGCTGAATTTAATGTGGCTTTGGCCAATCCGAAACGATGGCGGAGATCTTCATCATCTAATTTCGCCAGAATCTTTCCATTTTCAACCCAATCTCCTTCTTGAAGCGAGAGGCTGACAATTCTTCCAGAAATCTTAAATCCCACATCCACTTCTGTGGTTTCAATATTCCCAGAAACCTTGATAAAGGCATTCCCCTCCTTTTTATCTCGAGTGAAGAAATAATAGAGAAGGCCGAAAATGCTAACAGCAATCAAAATTCCAAAAATAAATCGCCTCATCGGTAAACCTTTATTAAGAATTTTGGCAAACAAATTATAGATTCTATTTCTACCACTGTCAAAACATTTAAAATCCCCCCCTCACCCCCCTTTACCCTCCGGGCCAGAGGCCCTCTTGGGCCGGCGGCTAAAGCGGGGATGGGGGGATTATACCAAAGGCCCCCTTGAATTTTCCAATAGTTATGGGTAAGATGAGATTAAGATGTTAAGATTCAATGACATCCTTGAAAGGCTGACTTCTTATAACCCCCATGCCGACACGGACTTCCTCAGAAAGGCTTATGTCTTCTCTGCCAAAGTTCATTTAGGACAGGTCCGCCTTTCTGGAGAACCTTACCTGAATCATCCCTTAGAGGTTGCTGGAATTATAACTCAATTGAAGCTCGATGTTGCCAGTGTGGCGACCGGGTTGCTTCACGATACGGTGGAGGATACCTTAACCACCCTCAAGGAAATCCAGGGGAACTTTGGGGAAGAAACCGCCCAGTTGGTGGACGGCCTGACCAAGATCAGCCTGATCTCGCTACGATCCTCTGAAGAGCACCAGGCAGAGAATTTCCGTAAGATGATCCTGGCCATGGTGAAGGACATTCGGGTCATCCTGATTAAACTGGCTGACCGCCTCCACAATATGCGAACCCTCAAATACCACACTCCTGAGAAACAGGTGGAGATCGCTCAGGAAACCCTTGACATCTATGCTCCCTTGGCCCATCGGCTCGGGATTGACTGGATCAAATCAGAGTTGGAAGATCTCGCCTTTCAATACCTCCATCCCGAAATCTACGAAGAGATCAAACGCAAGATCGCGAAAAAGGAGAAAGAGAGAGCCCGTTACATAGACGAGGTAAAGCGTACCTTAATGAAGAAACTTTATGAAAATCACATCGAGAGCGAGGTGGCCGCCCGATTAAAACAGATTTACAGCATCTACTTAAAAATGAAAGAGCAGAACATCGATTTTGATCAGGTCTATGACATCACCGCTTTCCGGGTCATCGTCAATTCCATTAAAGAGTGCTATGACGTGTTGGGCATCACTCACTCCCTCTGGAAACCCATCCCTGGGAAATTCAAAGACTACATCGGCCTTCCAAAGGAAAATATGTATCAATCCCTTCATACGACAGTGATCGGACCTTATGGAGAGCGGATCGAGATCCAGATTCGAACCAATGAAATGCATAGGATTGCAGAGGAAGGGATTGCCGCCCATTGGAAATACAAAGAGGGAAAAGTTGTTGAAGAGGCGGAGGATAAACGTTTTACCTGGTTGAGGCAACTCTTAGAATGGCAGCGAGATCTAAAGGATGATCGAGAATTTATTGAAAGCGTCAAAGTGGACCTCTTCCCCAATGAGGTCTATATTTTCACCCCCAAAGGGGCGGTTAAGCAGTTTCCCATTGGTTCAACCCCTATCGATTTTGCTTATAGCATCCACTCCGACATCGGGAATCATTGTGTGGGGGCGAAGGTCAACGGCAAGATCGTTCCGTTGAGATATGAACTGCGAAGCGGGGATACCATCGAAATCCTCACCTCCCCCAATCAGAAACCGAGCAAGGATTGGCTCAAGTTTGTCAAAACGTCCCGGGCCAAAACAAAAATTCGTCAATGGTTTACAGCAGAAGAAAGGGAAAAATCGATCGCCTTGGGGAAGGAAATCTTGGAGAAAGAATTTCGAAAATATGACCTCCAGCAGGCCAAATTGATTAAGTCAGGCGAGCTATCCAAGGTGGCCAATGAATTCAGTTTCCAGGGAGTCGAGGACCTCATCGCGGCCATTGGTTACGGGAAGTTAACGGCCAACCAGATTATTGGTAAACTCCTTCCCCAAGAGAAATTGGAACAGCAAAAAGAAGAGCTGAAAGAAGGGCGTTTTCAGCACCTCATCCAAAAAATCACCCGCACCCCCAAGGACGCCCTCCTGATCAAGGGGATTGATAATGTAATGGTGCGCTATGCAGGGTGTTGCAATCCTGTCCCTGGGGATAAAGTGGTAGGGTTCATCACCCGTGGCAGAGGGGTAACAATCCATACTGCCGATTGTCAGAATGCGATGGACGATGACCCTCATCGCAAGGTCGAAGTGGAATGGGATTCGACGAAGGAATATAACTATCCTGTACGAATCCGAATCCACTCTGAAGACAAGAAAGGATTGCTGGCTGAGATCAGCAACTCCATCTCCTCCACCAAAGCCAACATCAAGAATGCCAGGGTGGATACGACAGAGGATAAAAAAGCCGTGAGCACTTTTGAGGTAGAAATTCGAGATTTAAGCCACCTCAACAAAGTGATCAAAGCTCTCGAAAAGATTAAGGGGGTCCGTCTGGTAGAAAGAATGAGGGTGGAAGCCCAAGTCGAATCCTAACGGATTGCATGGCGCATAGCACAGAGCGTAAGAAGTTTTTACACTATGCACTCTGCTCTCAGCTCTATGCTGATGAAATTAGGCTGCTTTAGTGATCAACCCTGAGCGAAGGCACCGGGAACAGACCTTCATTCGAATGGTCCTTCCCTTTTTGAGGGTCTTTACTTTATGAAGGTTGGGATACCAAACTTTTTGGGTCTTGTTATTGGCATGGCTTACATTATGTCCAAAAACCGGCCCTTTCCCACAGATGTCACAAACTTTTGCCATGATCAAACCTCAAAATTGAATTTTAATTAGATTAACCCAACTTAGTGAAAATTGCAAGAGGAGTCTGCAAGAATAAGTCGTTTTCTTTTACTAACACAAACGCATTAAATCAAAATACCCCCCACCCACCCCTCTCCCTCAGAGATTGTGTCATAATAAATAGTAGGCAGGAAATAAAGGCCTAGTCCTCGGC
>PEUO01000182.1:5206-7948 GCA_002780715.1 Deltaproteobacteria bacterium CG03_land_8_20_14_0_80_45_14 | reverse complement strand
CCCATCCAGACCTAATATGGCCCCAACAATCTCGATAGGTTTTGCCGTCCTTCCCGCCGTCCTTCGAAGTACCAGCTCCACTCCCCATTGGGGCGCTTCCCCTGATCTCTCCTTTTTCTCCTTAATCTCCATCTTTTCGATCAAGGGTCGAATGTCCACACTCCTCTTCTTTCCATCTCTCTCCTGATGAACAGAGAGCTCTTTTTCATCTAAAGCCTTTTTAATCTTTGGGATGGCTTCTTCTTTTGAAAGGAGATGATCCAGGGGAATCCAGTAGACCGATGGATGGGGTAAGGAGGAGAGGTGAAAAAAGAGCGGAACCTCGTCAGCTTCCATGACCTCAATTCCTGGCGGTAAAGTTTGATTGAGTCTCTCCATGACTTCAAGAGGAGTGATTTTCCCCTCACACTCCATATCAACGATCTCCGCCAAACTCTCCATTCCAACGGGAAGGGCTGTGGCGAAGATGATTCTGGGCATTGGGTGAAATCCCTCAGAAAAACAAAGGGGAAGGTCAGCCCTCTTTGAAGCGCGATAGAAGAGATGTGCAAGCTCTAAATGACTCAGGAATCGTATCTCTCCCACCTTCCTGAATTTCAATCGAATCTTTTTCTTTGTCCCTTTCTTTCGGATGTCTTTTTTTGCCGTTCTTTCCGGAGCTTTTATTTCTGCTGGATCACTTTCTCTCACGGTGATGGTCTTTGCGTCGCAAATCCCGCACCGATGACAATTCTCTTTCACACAAGGAGGGCTGGTTTTTTCTTCAAGACCTCTCTGATATTCCTCCCAAAGAAATTTTACATCCATCCCTGTTTCGATTAAAGCCCATGGGAGGATATCTTTGAACTCCCTTTTTCTGGTGTGGGGATCCATCTCCAGCCCCATCTTCTCAAAGGCTTCTTTCCACAGAGGATAACGGAATTGATCGCTCCAGCCATCGAAGCGGCATCCCAGTCGGAAGGCCTCCACTACGACCCGGGAAAGATTTCGATCCCCCATCGAAAAAATTCCCTCTAAAAAACTGAGATGGGGATCTTGCCATTTAAAGTGGAGATGATTTCTCTTTACCCCATCCCTCAGAAAATTGAGTCTTTCTTTCATCTCCTCTAATGGGATTTGCGACTCCCATTGGAAAGGAGTATGGGGTTTGGGTACGAAAGTAGAAACACTGACATTGATATTGGGATGGTTTTTCTGTCTTGCTCCTAAGGAAGCAATCTTTTGGGTCAAGTCAATGATTCCTCTTAAGTCCTCCTCCTTTTCTGTTGGAAGTCCCATCATGAAATAGAGTTTGATGGTCTTCCAACCTTTTGAAAAGAGATCTGAAACGCCTTGGAAGAGGATACTTTCATCCAGTTCCTTATTGGCCACCCTTCGGAGACGTTCCGTTCCAGCCTCGGGTGCGATCGTAAATCCGGTCTTTCTGACCCGTTTTACCTCCTTTGCCAGATGTCCTACCACACTCTCAATCCTTAATGAGGGGAAAGAGACGGCCACCCTCTTTGATTCAAATTGGTCCATCAGGCCAGAGAGGAGAGGTTCGATGGAAGAATAGTCTCCAGCGCTAAGGGAGAGTAAAGAGAGTTCTTCGTAACCTGTTTGCTTGAGAGAGGCATTGAGAATATCATGAATCACCTTTGGACTTCTCTCGCGATAGGGCCGGTGGATGAACCCTGCCTCACAGAAACGGCATCCCCTTTTGCAACCCCTTGCGATCTCAATATTGAGGCGGTCATGAACGACCTTCATGTAAGGAACGATCGGGCAGGAGGGGAAAAAGGTTTGATTGAGGTCAGAAACAACTCTTTTACGAATCTTTTGCCCCTCCGTGTGTAAACTGGGGACATAAACTCCTTCCAGTTGAGAGAGGGATTTTAAAAAATCCTCCTTCTTTGCCCTGGCTTCTCTCCCCCTAGCTTCTTTCCATCGAAGTGCGAGAGCACAAATCTCGAGGACCACTTCTTCGCCATCTCCGATGACCATCGCATCAAAAAAATCAGCAACCGGCGCTGGATTGAAGGTTAAAGGACCTCCAGCAATGATGAGGGGGGACCTGTCATCCCTGTCTTTTGAGAAAAGAGGAATATTGGAGAGGTCGAGCATATTGAGGACATTGGTGAAGCAAAGTTCATACTGGAGAGAGAAACCAAGAATATCGAATTGATTGAGTGGCGTGGAGGATTCGAGGGAGGAAAGGGGGATCTCCCTTTCCCTTAGAACCTTCTCCATATCTACCCAGGGAGCAAAAGCCCTTTCGCAGGCAATCCCCTTTTTTCCATTGAGGATGTGATAGAGAATCTGAATTCCAAGATGAGACATTCCCACTTCATAGACATCGGGGAAGGCAAGACAGAATTTTAATTTGACCTCGGCAGGGTCTTTTCTGATCGAATGGATCTCCTGACCAAGATACCTGACAGGTTTTGAAACAATGGAAAGAAACTCTTTCAATTCAACACCATCCATTTAAATCCCCCCTTTCTAAAGGGGGCGAGAGGAAAATAAAAAATTAGGGGAAATCTCCCTCATCACTTAACCCATTTAGGTTATTAAAAATACTATAATTTTGCCCACCTGTCAATTTTGAGGGGAAAGTTAAATTGAGTTGACATCTACTTAGAAATTGTGGTATGGAAAAGTAAAAATTGATCCGTGTTCAGGTGGCTTGAAGCCAAAAGGGAACCCCGTGAAAGCCGGGGACGGCCACGCCGCTGTAATCGGGAACGAAACTTGCCAGATCCA
>PEUO01000182.1:0-5184 GCA_002780715.1 Deltaproteobacteria bacterium CG03_land_8_20_14_0_80_45_14 | reverse complement strand
TGGGAAGGGGCAAGAAGTAGGACGATCCGTAAGCCAGAAAACCTGCCTGAATGCGCTTCACAATATGTCTTCGATGGAGGACCGTGAAGGGTGAGGTAGAAAAAAACCCAGTCTCTCCTACGAAGACTGGGTTTTTTATTTCATCATCTTTTAGAATTGGTATTTAGGATATGAACGGAAGTTTAACCCTGAAAATATTTTTATCGATCTCGTTGGGGCTTCATCTCCTCTTTTTCTCTATTTCGTCCCTCTTATTTTCGGGCTTTAAAGTCAATGGACTTCCAAATCTCAACATCGAAGTCTCCCTTTTACCCTTGATCTCTGAGACGAAAGCGCACCCCCAAATTGTAAAGCAAAAGGGCGGAAACACGAGTCGCGAAGAGAGGGTGTTGTTTCGAAAGGAGAAACAAGAAGAACCGGTTTATAAAAAGGAGCAGGAACCTGAATCTCTTCCTATTGAGACCGAGATGAAAGTCATGCCAGCCAGTCATTCTTCAGCGCTTACTCTTGAAAATGAGAAATGGGAAATAGGAAGCGTGAAGGAAGAGAAGGCGGTCGTAGAATCTTTCGGAAATCCTTTTCCTTCAACAGGCTTCTCCGGACAATCAAAAGTTGCCATGAGAAGTCCGTCTCTCTCCGATGGAGAAGTCCTCTTTGTTCAGCCCAAATATGCTGAGAATCCCAAGCCCATCTATCCTCAAGAGGCAAGGCGCAAGGGATACGAAGGAGAGGTCGTTTTAAAAGTGGAAGTCCTTCCGAATGGTCGGGTGGGACAGATCGAGGTAAAAAATTCGTCTGGTTATGAGTTGCTCGACCGCTCAGCCCTCGCCACAGTGAAACAGTGGAAATTTGTTCCTGCCAAGAAAGGGGAAAAGACCATTCCACTTTGGGTAAATATTCCCGTCAAGTTTCAACTTCAATGAAAAACCATTTCATTAAATCACTCTTGATGTTGTTCCTGGCCATCTTCCTTGGGACATCGGCGTCCTATTCGACTACCCTAAAAGTTAAAGATGAAGCGGGTAGAGAAGTCGCCTTCCCCTTTCCTCCCAAAAGGTTCGTTTCCCTGGCTCCCAATATCACCGAAATTCTCTTCAGCCTCGGACTCGATGAAGAGATCGTGGGCGTCTCCATCCATTGCAACTTTCCTGAAAGGGCCAAAGGCAAAGTTCGAGTGGGAAGCTATATCAGTCTTGATTTTGAAAAGATCACCTATCTCAAACCTGACCTGATCATCGCGACCGGAGCAGGAAATACCCGGGATATGGTGGATCGTTTGGGAAAATTGGGTTTTCAGACTTATGTCATCTATCCAAAGAATTTCGAGGATATCCTCAAGAGTATCGCGCATATCGGTCAGGTCGTGAATCGGGAAAAAGAAGCGAGGATGATCATCGAAGGGATGAGGAAGAGAAGTCAGAAAGTGATCGAACTCACGAAGGGTCTTCCCCGACCTAAAGTTTTTATCCAGATCGGCGATGCTCCTATTGTGACAGTGGGAAAGGGCAGTTTTGCAGATGACCTTATCCGGCTTGCCGGTGGTGAAAATATTGCGGGAAAAGAGAAAGAGGTGTATCCTCGATTTGGCATGGAGGAGATTTTGAAAAGATCTCCAGAGGTGATCGTCATCAGTTCGATGAATCCTAAGGGAGATTATCAGAGGATTCTTCATGAATGGGCTCGTTGGAAGACCATCCCTGCCGTTAAAAATGGCCGCATCCACCTCATTGACTCTGACCTGATCGATCGGCCATCGCCCAGAATCATTGAAGGATTAGAGGAGATTGCCAAGGCGCTTCATCCCGAAAAATTTAAGAAATAATGCAAAATTAGCAATGCAAAATGATCATTGCTAATTGACAACTTTTCATTTTTCAATGAGATTTTATGAAAATCATCACACTGAAAAAGGTCCTGACCATCTCAATTCTCCTCAGTCTCCTCTTAATCTTTGTCATCCTCTTATCCGTCACGATGGGAAGTGTAAAGGTTCCACCTCTCCGTTCGATCCGTATTCTCTTCCAGTCCATTCTGGGCCTGAAAGGAGCAGGGAGTGAGACGGAGCGGACAATTATTCTTTCCCTCAGACTTCCCCGAGCCATTCTGGCAGGTTTCGTGGGAGCAGGTCTTTCTGTTTCTGGGGCTACGTTCCAGGCTCTCCTGAGAAATCCTCTGGCCGATCCTTATATTCTTGGAGTCTCCAGTGGAGCAGCCGTAGGCGCCATTATTGCCATTCTATTGGGGCTCGGGACTTTTTCCTTTGGCCTTCCTCTGGCTTCTTTCTTGGGAGCCCTCCTGACCATCATGGTTGTCTTCTATTTCGGAAGACAGGATGGAAAAATTCATCCCCATACGCTCTTGTTAGCAGGGGTCATCATCGGTTCTTTTCTCTCAGCCCTGATCATGTTTTTTATCTCTGTCTCCCAGAAAGAGGAACTCCATACGATCATCTTCTGGTTGATGGGGGACTTCAGTTTCTCCAACGCACGGGCGATTCTAATCATCTTTCCTTATATTTTATTGGGCGTCTTCTTTCTCTACCTCCGCTCTCGCCATTTAAACCTCATTCTTTCCGGGGAAGAAAATGCCGTTCAGTTAGGGGTGGATGTGGAGAGGTTAAAACTGGTCTCTTACCTCTCAGCCTCTTTGATCACTGCAGCATCGGTCTCCGTATGCGGTCTCATCGGTTTTGTGGGGCTGATCATCCCACATTCTGTCCGGCTGATCTTCGGTCCCGACCACCGTCTCCTCATTCCTTCATCAGCCCTGCTCGGCGCTTCGTTTCTCATTGCTTCCGATACCTTTGCGAGAACCCTGCTTGCTCCTGTTGAATTACCTGTTGGCGTGATCACCGCCGCCTTCGGAGGTCCTTTCTTCATCTACCTTTTGAGGACGAGAAAGGTGGTCAAAACATTATGATTGAAGTCAATTCCATCTCCTTCCGTTATCGCGAAGATTGGGCGCTTCAGGATATCTCTTTTCGAGTGGAGAAGGGAGAGTTCGTTGGAGTGATCGGACCCAATGGGTCCGGGAAGACCACACTCCTGAAGATCCTCTATCGTCTTCTCTCACCCCAGAAGGGAGAGATTCTTTTCGAACTTGCTCCCATAAAGAGAATGGAACGAGCCGATATCGCCAAAAGGATTGCTGTGGTCGCTCAAGAAACTCATCTTCTCTTTCCTTTCAGTGTCCTCGAAACTGTCCTGATGGGAAGGTCTCCTTATCTCGGACAGTTGATGTTTGAAAGCGAAAAGGATCTGGAGATAGCCAAGAAGGCGATGGAGTGGACGAACATCCTTCCGTTTTCTGAAAGACCCATGGATGAACTCTCGGGCGGAGAAAGAAAGCGTGTCTTCATCGCCAGGGCTTTGGCTCAGGAGCCGGAGGTTTTTCTTCTGGATGAACCCACGGCCAACTTAGATATTCACCACCAGATCGATTTTCTCGATCTCATCCTCACTCTCAATCGAGAAAGAGGTCTGACCATTGTCATGGCCTCTCATGATATGAACATTGCCTCGGAATTTTGTGATCGGCTTATTCTTCTCCGGGGAGGAAGGATTTATAAAATGGGAACTCCTGAGGAGGTCATCACCAAAGAGAATATCGAAAGCGTCTATGGTTGCGAGGTATGGATAGACCAAAATCCTATCTCAGGAATGCCGCGGATCAGTCTGTTGAAAAAAGGGGGTCATTAACCCGGATGTACCATTGAAAAGGTAGTTGAGTGTGCTTCCAAACCTTTACCAAGCGGTTCTTTATTATGTTTTATAGGTAACATGCGATGCCGCCTGGAGTGACCTTTGGAATGTGTCGGGAAATAAAGCAGCGAAACGTTCAGCGGTTCCGCTGTAAAGCTTTTTTAGCACACCCAACTATCTTTTGGAATGTCTTTTATGCAAAGAGGGAGTTAAAAGATGAAGCTTTGGGAAGAAATTGAATCCGCACGGAATAAGATCCGAAGAGCCATCCTTCGAACTCCGATGATCTATTCCGATACCCTCTCAAAGTTGACCGGCAAAGAGGTCTTTCTCAAACTGGAAAATCTTCAGAAGACGGGCTCTTTCAAAATCAGAGGGGCCTACTATAAGCTGTCCCGGTTCACTCCTCCGATGAAAAAAAGGGGTGTGGTGGCTGCCTCTGCAGGAAACCATGCCCAGGGGGTGGCGCTCGCTTCCTCCATCTTAGGAATCCATTCGACCATTGTCATGCCCGAGGGAGTCTCTCTTGCCAAACAGATGGCCACTCAAGCCTATGGTGGGGAGGTTGTCCTCTTTGGTCAAAATACAGATGAGGCTCTGGGTTATGCGAAAAAATTGGCAAGGGATGGGAAGTTCCTTATTCATCCTTTTGACGATGGACAGGTCATCGCTGGTCAGGGGACGATCGGTCTTGAAATTTTAGAAGAAGTTCCTGGAGTAGAAGCCATCATTGCCCCAATGGGGGGCGGGGGGTTAATCTCAGAAATTGCTGCGATTGTAAAAAAGAGAAGACCTAACGTGAAGATTATCGGTGTTCAGTCTATTCATGCCCCCTCTGCCTATTACTCCTTGAAGAGAAAAAAGATTGTGGAGGTAAAGGTAAAGCCTACATTAGCCGATGGGATTGCCATCCAAAGGGTGGGAGAGATCACCTTCCCCATGATCCAGAAGGGGGTCGATGAAATCATCACTGTCAACGAGGATGAGATCGCCTCAGCCATCCTCCTGTTGATGGAGAGAAAACGTATCGTGGCAGAGGGTGCAGGAGCTACTCCACTGGCTGCCCTCCTGTCGAAAAGATTGAAAACCAGATCAAAGAAGATCGTCCTGGTCATCAGCGGAGGGAATATTGATTTTCACCTCCTCGACCGGATCATCGAGAAAGGTCTTGCACAAACAGGAAGGCTCATCCGTATGAGTATCCTCTTAAAGGATGTTCCAGGAGCTCTGGCAAAACTCACGAGTCTGGCCGCTCAACACCGCGCCAACATCCTTCATATCATCCACGAACGGGCGGCCAAGGATATCCCCATTGGATTCTCAAAAGTGATCTTGGTCTTAGAAACCCGTGGCCCAGACCACATCCGGGAGATCAAAAAAGGGTTGGCGGGAAAAGGTTATTCTCTCCAGATGTTGAGTTAAAATTTCTCCACCCGTTGATTTTTTATCCCAATCTGGTAAACTCGTACCATAAAAACACTTC
>PEUO01000176.1:8377-9636 GCA_002780715.1 Deltaproteobacteria bacterium CG03_land_8_20_14_0_80_45_14 | reverse complement strand
TACAAAAAAATAAATTATATTATTATCAAATGGTTAAATCGATCTTGGGGCTAATCCGAGGGGAAGATCCGCTATGATGAAATCACTTTGTTTCAGGCGACCTCCGCCAGCCTCGGCATCCCGGTATGGATCTATTACGCCGGAATCCCGGTTTTTTCGGTATTTGTGTTCAAAGGCATTTACAGAAACGCCGCTGCGCAACTAACAGATCCCAAACCCGGACGGACAATTCTCTGATGGATATTCTGATCCTGATCCTGATATTTTTCGTCCTGATTCTGGTCGGGGTTCCCATCGGCACATCTTTGGGGGTTGCCGCAGTGGTCACCCTTTTCCAGTTTGACTTAGGAGTCGGCATGGTGGGAATCAATTTCTCATCCGCCATCGCCTCGTTTCCACTCCTTGCGGTTCCGTTTTTCATTCTGGCCGGAGTCCTGCTGGACAAGGCCGGGCTGGCGGCGTCCATCGCCCGGTTTTTTGAGCTGATCCTGGGGAAAGCCGTGGGGGGGCTCGCCATGGTATCCGTGTTCACCTGCATGTTCTGGGGGGCGCTGTCCGGTTCAGGACCCGCCACCACGGCCGCGGTGGGTCTCATCCTGCTCGTCCCCATGATCAAACAGGGGTATGATAAAAATTTCGCCGGGGCCGTGATCGCCAACGCTGCGGACCTGTCCATCATCATCCCGCCCAGCATTGCCTTTATCATTTACGGCAACATAACCAGCGTGTCGGTCAGCGCCCTGTTTGTGGCCGGCATTGTTCCGGGCATCATCATCGGCGTGGGAACAGCCCTGGTAGCCTATTTGATCTCAAAAAAACGGGGCTATCAAGGCCTGAACCAGCGGGGCAACGTCAAAGAAATTTTGAAAGCTTCCAAAGACGCGTTCTGGGCCTTTGTTTCTCCGGTCATCATTTTGGGCGGGATATACACCGGCGCTTTCACCCCCACGGAGGCGGCGGTGGTGAGCGTGTTTTACAGCCTGTTCGTGGCGGTTTTCATCTACCGATCCCTGACCTGGCGAGGCTTTATGGACGCCCTGACCGATGCCGCAGTCACCAGTTCCGTGATCATGTTTATCGTGGCCTTTGCCGGCCTCTTTTCATGGACCGCGTCCGTCACCGGATTTATCGATCAGACAGCCGAATTCATCATCCGCATTTCCCCCAACAGCGTTGTCATGATCATTCTGGTCAATCTTCTCCTGCTGATTTTGGGCATGTTTATCGACGCCATCTCCATTTCCTACCTGGTGATGCCG
>PEUO01000176.1:5797-8078 GCA_002780715.1 Deltaproteobacteria bacterium CG03_land_8_20_14_0_80_45_14 | reverse complement strand
TGTTGATCTCCAGCATCTTCACCGAGGCGAGGATTCGTTCTGCGTTTCGGTCGATCGCCTGTATTCCACCCGAGAGGTGTTTTAGTTCTTGAGCCGCCTTCTTGATGGTTTTGATCCGTGTATCTATTTTCCTTATTTCTCTTCGATTCATCGTGTACCTCTCATCTAATAAATTCGAAATCCCTGCCTGCGGTAGGCAGGCGAAACAAATCCAAATAATGTAACTCAAGGCTTTAGCCGTTCGGCTGAGCTCACGACGAAGCCTTGATTAAGATCAACCCTGAAGGGTTGAGTTACAGATTTTCACGCCATGCGCCATGCTCTATGCGCTCTGCTGTTCAGTCGTGTTTCCTTAAATCTTTAAATCGTTTCGCCTTCACCTCATAACGAGGTAAGGAATTGAATGGATGAACTTCAATGTTGTAACCCAGGTTCGTTTTCAATCGCAGTTGATCCTTCAGTTGGGTGAGGATCGCCTCACGATTTTTTTCTTCTTCCGGTAAAATTTCGATCTTGAGTGCAATGTCGTCCAGGTCTCCTTTCTTCGTCACTATCGCCTCAAATTCGTTACTCAACCCTTTGACAGAATGAACCACCTCTTCAATGGCTGAAGGAGCCAGCAGAACACCTTTGATCTTGGTAATATCATCTGCCCTTCCAACGACCCCTCCTTGAATGATACGGAATGTCCTTCCGCAAGGACAGGGCTCTTTCGACCATTCCGCCATATCCTTGGAATCGAATCGGATGCAAGGCTGAGCAATCCGGTCAAGGGCAGTAATAACAATCTTTCCCCTTCGGCCCGGTTCTTCAATGATCTCTCCTGTTTCAATATCCTCTAACTGGGTGAGAAAGAGGGCTTCGTTAACATGAAGGCCGCCGGGTTGGGCCGTGCATTCAAAACCCCACGCCCCAATCTCTGTAGCGCCCACATGATCATAAACCTTGGCTCCCCAGGCCTCTTCCATTCTCTGTTTTGTAGAGGGGATGCTGGCGCCCGGCTCGCCAGCGCAAGTGATCTTTCTGATGGTGAGGTCTCGAGCTGGATCAATGCCCAGCTTTTTCTTGGCGGTATCAGCCATTCCTAATACATAAGTTGGGGTGGCCATCATGGCAGTGGCTCGAAGCTCCTGGATTTTAAGAATACGAGCCTCTGTATCAAGGACTCCGCCCGGTACGACTTCACAACCGATTTTTTCTGACGCATAATGACCTGCCCAGAAGGCAACGAAGATATTATATCCAAAGGGAAGGAAAACCCGGTCCGTTTTCCGATACCCTTGTGCATAGAGCAGATAAGCCCAGGATTCAGCCCACCACTCCCAATCCTGCCAGGTATCGGGCTGATAGACTGGAGTTCCAGTTGTTCCACTGGTCTGCCGGAATTCAGTAACCTCTTCCAAAGGAACACAGAGGGCATCTCCATAAGGAAAGGGATCTTTTCTCTGTATCTCTCGCATCATTGACTTTTCTACCTTGGGCACTTTGGCGATATCTTCATAGGATTTGATATCACCGGGTTCGAGCCCTGCCTCCTGATAAAGTTTTCGATGGAACTTCGATCTCCCGTAGGCCCATTCTAAAATTCTCTTAAACTTTTTGAGTTGAAGCTCTCTTAGCTTCTCCATGGGGAGAGTTTCGATAAGTGGGTTCCAGTAGACATCGCTCTCTTTATGGAAAGCTTTCATTTTGTCTTCTCCTCTATCTGTGAGGTAACAGGATTTTTTTTAGAATCTGATCTGATATTTTTTGCGCGAGGTTTCGGATGGTCTTGATCTCCCTGGAAGTCATTCCGTCCCAATGGACCCCTGCGGTCACCACCACATTTCTTTTCAATTGTGCTGCCAGCTTTTCTGAAATGTTTTTTACCAAGGTGTCCTCTTTATGGCCGACAAAGGTAAAGTTGGAAGAGGTGGCGCTCCATTTTTTGGGATTCCTCAGACTGGGCCTCGGAATGGCGATTCCCACAGCGCCAATATGAGGGTGGGTTCCTCCCCAGATGGAGACCAGGATGTCCTGGCCTATCTCTTGAACCAGGCCTTCAATCTTGAACCTTCCTTTCGAAATTTTGATGGGAAACCGTTTCATGGAGTCGGTGAGATTTTATGAGGTCAGTGGGATTTTGTCAATAACGACAAAAAAATCTATTCTTTTCTTCTCTTAATCAGCGCCTGTCTTGCCCACTGCTTTGATGAGGGAAGGAAGAACCATTTTTTGATCTTTTTTTCTAAAAAATTGAGGAAATTTACTTTAGAGATATGAAATCGTTCCGTTTCAATTT
>PEUO01000176.1:0-5722 GCA_002780715.1 Deltaproteobacteria bacterium CG03_land_8_20_14_0_80_45_14 | reverse complement strand
TTCTCGTGTCGTGGCCTTGGACAATTCGAGAGATTTCGTCGGTCTTCTCTGGGGGATAATGTAATTTTTCCAATATCCCCTTGGCTATCTTTGCCCCCTCTAATTCGTGGACCCTGGCCAATTTGGGATTGGATGGATTTGGTCCAAAAGCAGTCAGGTGAAGATGTTCAGGAATGACGTTCCAGCCCACATCATGAAGGATGATCGCGGGAATAGCAACCTCTTCGTCCCCTTTTTCAAACTTTAAAAGTTTTAAGGCATACCGGAGTGCGATCCGAGTGTGAATAAGGTTTTTTCGAGTGTGAAGAAAGGGTTTGGCCTTTTCAAAAATCTTTTGATAGATTGGCTCCATCTCCTTTTGTGTATTCTTCTTCTTTCCCGGGGATGATATCCCAGTGTTGATTAAATAAAAAGATCATCTTTCCTCCTATCGTCGATGCATGGGCCATCCCCTTATCTTCTGAAAAGGGAGGACATCATATCGATAATGATATCCGTATTGCTCTGTTTTGGTTTCCCCGCACTTGTCACGGGCCGGGTCTGGACAAGAAAAACATTCTCAGGGAAGGGGAGATCAACATCGATGGCCCACTCCAAATCCTGGGCCGATTGATAATGAGCTTCTGAAATTTTGCCCAGGCGAACGATTTCGACCAACTCTTCGTCATGTAAGCAAAGCTGGTTCTGCTTTTCAGGGGAGGGCGGCGCGCAAACCACCTTATTTCCCTCCAACTGATAACAGACTAATTTCGTAGCAACTGTCTTCTCCAAAATCTCGGACGACTGCTTGTCCACAAGAAAGTGATCCGGGGAAACCTCTCCTTTGACGACACTTTCGCCTAATCCCCAGTTGCCTTCCACTACAATCTTATTCTCATCTCCGATGATCGGATCAATCGTGAACATCACTCCCGCACATTTGGCATTGACCATCTTCTGAACTCCAACACTGATGGTCACTTTATCATGAGGCCACCCGATCTGATTTCGATAAGCGATGGCGCGATCTGTAAAGAGGCTTGCCCAGCATTTCAATATGTGGTGGATCACTTCCTCTTCACCTCTGACCCAGAGGTAAGATTCGTGCTGTCCGGCAAAGCTGGCCGTTTTCAGGTCTTCGGAGGTAGCACTGGACCGGACAGCCACGGGGAGATCCGGGGTACCGCAGAGGTCACCTAATTTTTGGTAAGCTTCTTTGATCTCTTTTACAATTTTTGTAGGAATCGAGGTGGATTCGATAAGATCTCGAATCTGACGCCCCGCTCCCTCAAGGGCATGGATATCCTCAGGAGGGATTTGAGAGAGGGTTCTCACAATGTTGTTTCGAACCCTCCCTCTCTCAATAAAAGTGTCGAAGGCGTGCGTGGTGACAGCAAATCCAGGAGGAACTCGGAGGCCGAGTTGAAACATCTCCCCGAGATTGGCATTTTTACCACCTACTTGAGGAAATTCTTTGCTCGAACAGTTTTTGAACCAGATGATATTCTGTGTCGTTTTTTTTTGAGGCATATCATTTATCCAGGATGTAAACGGCCCCCAGGTTTCCGTCTACCCGAATCCTCTGACCAGATTTGATCACCTGGGTGCCGGTGAAGACATTCATCACCACAGGGATACCATACTCCCTTCCAACAATAGCGGCATGGGAGAGGCTCGCCCCTCGATCCACCACAACCCCGCTGATCATGCTAAAAACAGGCGTCCAGGCTGGAGAGGTGCTCATCGCTACAAGGATATCTCCTTTCTGGATGGTCGGTAAGTCTTCATCCCTGAGGATTACCCGAGCAATCCCTTCCGCCGCACCTGAAGATCCGCATGTTCCCAAGAGGTCTGCCTTGAGTTCAGGCTTTGGCACAGGCATGCTTCCCACGACCACTTTGAGGGCGATTGGATCAAGAGATTGGACTAATCCTCCAATCGCCTGCTCCAGAGTAAACCCCTCTTTAAAGATGGCAGGGGGATTGCCCCTCTGATTCCATTCTTCCCATTCTTTCCGTCGACGTTGGACGATTGGTTTGAGATTGAGTTTATCAGGATTAATTCCGGCCTTTCTCACCTCATCAGGCATGAGGAAGAAAATATCTTCAGGTTGATCAATCGCTCCAGATTTGGCGAATCTATTTCCCAATGCCATACAGGATCTTCTCATTAACGCATGGGTGTAGAGATCGAGATAATGATTGTGCTCCTCACTGAAACGGCTGCAATTCTGGGCCACCTTCATCAGCATGGAGAACCAACCCTTCTGCTCGGGAGCAATCTTAGCCAAGACCTCTTTTTCTGCATCTTTTCTTTCCTTTTCAATCTTCTTACGGTCTTGATCTAAGTCGAATTCTCCACCTTTCTTAAGGTACATTTTTACCGTTTCAAAACCGGGTGTAGGATCCTCTTGCCAAGTGGGGACATTGATCTCAGCCATTCGTTCCATCCGCCAACCGGCTTCTTTTTCAAGGAAATCATTAAACTCTTTCAGATAGGTTTTCCCTTTGTCACTGCTTCCTAATTTAGCTACCATCTGCTTCGAAGGGGTCTCCATAAAGAGACCATTGAGTCCCATATCTTTAGCCTTCTTTGAGAACTCCCAGAGTCTGCGGTCGACACGAAAACTTTCGTTGTCAAAGCCGGCCACTAACTTGTGGAAAGTGGGATGGGTATCGTCAATACTGAGCAACTGTGTGCAGAGTTGCTCAAAGAGGACGTATGGCGTATAAGTCCCATACATCATATGCATGTGGATTTCCCACATCCTTCGGCAGGTATCAATCGTCTCCTCGAAGTTCTCAAGAAGTTTGATATTCGAAGCCGTGTTGACATCGAGGGTTTTTAGATTCGCATATCTCTTTAGTATTTCCTTAACGTAACCACCCCAAAGACCATCATAATTTTCCACAAAGGGACGGATAGCTTCTCTAAACTTCTTCTCCCTTTCCGCCTTCTCCTTATCAGAATCGACCATGAGGAGGGTTAAATAGCCACCTCCATCTTTAAAGCGCCAGTCCCATCCTTTCACCGTGGGAAGGGAGAGGGTTTCAGCGCCATACTGCATTCCGTGTCGGCAGAAGTTTATCCAGAACCACCCGAACATAGGTGTCCAGGGTGGGACAGAGTGGGTGGCGTCGAGAAACCAAGCCGGCGATTGCTCTAAATCATACTTCTCATCAAACTCAAATCCTGGTACCACATCATAAATTTTCATATCCCCACCTCCTTTTAAAGTTTAGTAGCTCTAAAGAAATATTCCGTTTCCCCACAATCAGACTGTATCAAAGCTTCATCCAAATTCTATCCACCCCCCCCTCTGTAATAATCTATGTATCGTTTTGGAAGTACGACTATACTACTGATAGGAGAAATAGAAATCAAGTTATTTTTCAAGCTCTGCAAAACTCTTCTTTTTTGAAAGGTTACAGAGCTTTTTTGATCTTTTCCGGAATAATGGGTAAATCTCGAATACGAACACCGCATGCATTATAGATGGCATTAGCGATGGCGGGTGCAGTCGGGACATCTGCATACTCTGCAGTGCCTGAAGCGCCAAAGGGTCCTTTCTTCCTGGGGATATTGAGTGTGATCACTTTCATCTCAGGCGTATCCTTCGCTCTCGGGATCTTAAATTTGGCAAAGCTATCGGTCTTACTGTAAACAAACTCTTCCATAAGGGCATATCCAAGACCCATACAGATGCCTCCGTGGAGTTGGCCTTCTACGTTGAGGCGATTGATCACAGTCCCAAGATCATGGACAGAGGTGACCTTGAGGACATTTACCTTACCTGTTTTAACCTCCACCGAGACTTCAGCCATCTGGATTCCAAAAGAATAGGTCTCCCAGGGAACACCCTGTCCAGTCTTCGGATCAGGTCTTGAAGTCACAGGTTTGTTGACCGCTTTGTAGAGAGTAGGGAGACCTTTCGCCTTCATCTCTTTATAATTCTTGGCGCCGTTTTCTTCCATAGCCTTTTTCAACTCTTCCACGGCCATCTGGACGGCTCTCCCTGAGACGTAGGTCTGCCGGCTTCCAGCGGAAAAGTTTCCGTCCGGGGTGATCTCGGTATCGGTTGTACAGACTTTGACCCTTTCCAATGGAAATCCCATCGTCTCCGCGGCGACCTGCCAGAACATCGTATCTGTACCTTGGCCCATGTCCGCTGCTCCAATCCAAACCTGTAGGGTGTCATCGGGTAAAAGTTCGGCCCATGCCTCGGATTGATCTGGAGCGCTTCTGCCCGGACCGAACCAAACCCCTCCTAAACCCACCCCCCTTTTGATTTCATCCGTTGTGTTCTCTTTAGCCTCTTTTAATGCTTTCTCATAAAGAGGCCTTAGAGTCTCCATACACTCCTGAAAACCAATAGGGTGGTCTAATACCTGGCCGCAGATCGTCGTGTCACCTTTCACAAATCCGTTTTTCGCCCTTATGGCTAAGGGATCTATTTT
Organism: Deltaproteobacteria bacterium CG03_land_8_20_14_0_80_45_14; assembly: GCA_002780715.1. Lineage (GTDB taxonomy): Bacteria > Desulfobacterota > BSN033 > BSN033 > UBA1163 > UBA1163. The sequence continues at coordinate 1,286 of PEUO01000176.1, read as the reverse complement.
CAGTTCCGATGCCAGTTCGTCAAGGATCGACTCAATGGCAAAGGCGACCTGTGGGACGCCAAAACCTCTCATCGCACCCTTGAAAGCCGTATTCGTATAAACCGCTTTCCCATAGACATGGGCATTGGGGAATCGGTAAGGTCCCTGGGAATGGATGAGACCTCGCTGTGTCACACTATTGCTAAAGGATTTATATGCCCCTCCATCTGCCGTGAGATCAAAATCTAATGCCATCAACGTCCCATCCTTTTTGGCCCCAACTTTGACCTTCATGAAGAAGGGATGACGTTTTGGCGTGGCGGCAAAAGTCTCACTTCTCGTATAGACAAGCTTCACCGGCCTTTTGAGCTTCAAAGCAGCCAAGCCAAGGATTCCACCCACGGAGACATCTAACTTTCCTCCAAAGGCTCCTCCTGTAGGGGTTTGAATGACCCGTACCTTATCCAAACTTAGGCCCAAGGCCTCTGCAATGGTCTTTCGGTGGGCATGGATATTCTGGCTTGCGGACAGTATGATCAATTGCCCATTCTCATGGATATAAGCCACGCCAGCATCATTCTCGAGATAGGCATGTTCAACGGATTGCGTTACGTAGGTTTTCTCAAGCACCACCTCCGACTCTGAAAAACCTTTCTCGGTGTCACCATGGATGATGGGTTGTTCAAAAAAGAGGTTTGAACGATCGTCATGGACCCTTATCGCCCCCTCTTTCAATGCCTCTTCTGGAGTAAGAACAGGTTCCATAGGTTCATAGGTCACTTCGATCTTCTCGATGGCGTAAGAGGCTATCTCTTCAGAGGTCGCCACCGCAGCAACGACTGGGTCGCCGATGAAACGGACCTTATTCCCACATAAAATAGATTGGTCATCACCAGCCATCTTCAGAATATTTGTTCCTTTCACATCCTCAGCAGTGAGCACCGCAAGGACTCCAGGAATCACTTCTGCTTCTGCCTTCTCAATATGGACGATTTTAGCATGATGATGAGGACTTCTCAGAACCTTGATATAGGCACATCCATCCACAGCGAGGTCAGCAGCGTAGAAGGCGGTCCCTGTTGCCTTCTCCAGTGCGTCCCTTCGAGTCACAGGTTGACCAATCGTGTCCTTTCCTCCCAATTTTAATTCGATTGATTTCGTTTCCCCCCGTAGACAAGAAGCTGCGAGCTCCACCGCCTCAAAGATTTTCTGGTAGCCCGTGCACCGACAAAGATGAGGCTGGATGGCCTTCTTGATCTCTTCCCTATCGGGCTTAGGATTTCTATCCAAAAGGGATTTAGCCCGAA
>PEUO01000206.1 GCA_002780715.1 Deltaproteobacteria bacterium CG03_land_8_20_14_0_80_45_14 | reverse complement strand
AATCTCAATAGTTTGTGAACTCACCGAGAATTGCTGCAGGAGCAGGCAGGTCATTGACAGAGATAAGGATATTGTTTTAAATTTAGTTAGTTAAGGTGACGGAATGAAGACTTATCAAGCGAAAAAAGAAGAATTAGAGTATCAATGGTACCTGGTGAATGCAGAGGGAAAGGCGCTGGGGAGACTGGCCACAGAGTTGGCAAAGATATTGAAAGGGAAGAATAAACCCACCTATACCCCCCATCTGGATACAGGGGATTTTGTTATCGTGGTCAATGCAGGGAAAGTAACTTTAACTGGAAGGAAGATGAAAGATAAGATCTATTATCATCATACGGGTTACCCCGGTGGGATTAAAGAGATGAACGCTGAAAAGCTCTTAGCGAAAAAACCCACAGAGATGATCAGAATAGCGGTTAAAGGGATGCTTCCTAAGAACAGTTTGGGCCGTCAGATGCTTCGAAAATTAAAGATCTATGGTGGCCCGAATCATCCCCATGAGGCCCAAATGCCTGTTCCACTTGAAATATAATAAAGGAGAGAGAAGAAAGTGACAGAACCCATTTATGCGACTGGCAAAAGAAAGACATCCATTGCAAGGGTATGGCTTGAACCTGGGGAAGGGAAGTTTGTTGTTAATGAAAGTGCATTAAAAGATTATTTCGGGAGGGCGACCTGTGAAATGGTTGTCCTTCAACCCTTTGATCTCACTTCAACCAGGAATCAATTCGATGTGACCGTGAATGTTAAAGGAGGAGGTATCTCTGGGCAATCTGAAGCTATCCGTCACGGGGTTTCAAAAGCTCTTCTCCAATATAATCAAGATTTTAAAGATATCCTGAAAAAGGCCGGTTTTTTTACACGGGATTCAAGGGTTAAAGAGCGGAAGAAATATGGGAGAAGAGGCGCCAGAAGAAGGCCGCAATATTCCAAGAGATAATTCCATGATCCTTTTGATATGGTTTAAAAAGGGAGGTCATGGCGCCTCCCTTTTTTGTTTTTTTGTTTTTCTTGTTTATCTGGTTTCTTGGGTTAACTAAATAAACCAAACAAACTAATACAAACGCATTATATCTTTTGTAGGGCAACCCTTCAGGGTTGCTTTAAGCCCCGCTATTAGCGGGACGCTACATGTCAAATGATTTAATGCGTTTGTAATAAGTAAAGAACCCCGCCCACAGGGCGGGGCTTTAAAACCCAAATTCTCTAAACCAAACCCCTAGATCCCGAACCAAGTTCGGGATGACAAAACACAAGAGGAAAACCCTGTTGTCATGCTGAACTTGTTTCAGCATCTGATTAAGGCTTTTCTGCCTTTGGCAGACACATCTTTCATCCCCGTCCACAGGACGGGGTTTTCAGATGCGTCCTTAATAAACCAAATAAACCCAAGAGGTGATTAATGAAGACGAAAGTGGGTATCATTGGAGCGACAGGTTATACAGGGGTGGAACTTCTCCGCCTTCTCCTTCGTCACCCTGAGGTAGAGGTGACTGGACTGACCTCACAAAAATATGCTGGAGTCCCCATTGACCAAGTTTTTCCATCCCTGATGAAACGTCTCCAGTTGAAGTGTGAAGAACTATTGGTTGATCAAATTTCAAAAAAAACAGATTTTATCTTTACGGCAGTTCCTCATAAAACCGCGATGGAAACCGTTCCATTGTTTTATCGGCAAGGGAAAAGGGTGGTCGATCTGAGCGCAGATTTTCGATTTAAAGATGCTGGCGTCTATGAACGATGGTATCAAAAGCATACGAGTGCAGATTTACTCCTGGAATCCGTTTATGGTCTGCCTGAGCTTCATCGAGAGAAGATTCGAAATGCAAAGATTGTTGGGAATCCCGGGTGCTATCCTACCGGAGCCTTGATCGGCCTAATTCCTCTGGTAAAGAAGAGGATGATCTCGCTGGAAGGCATTGTGATTGATTCAAAATCCGGCCTCAGCGGCGCAGGGAGAGACGTTGTTTTGGGATCGCTTTTTTGTGAGGTCAATGAAGGGGTAAAGGCCTATAAAATCTTTGAGCACAGGCACCTCCCCGAGATCGAACAGGAATTAAGTGAGATGACCCAGAAGAAGGTTGCGGTGACCTTTGTGCCCCACCTTATTCCTATGGATCGAGGGATTTTAACGACGATCTATCCTGTCCTCATAAAAAAATGGAAGACAGAGGAGGTTTTAAGCGCTTTTCAAGAGTATTATGAAAAGGAGCCCTTTATTCGAATTTGTCCGAAAGGTAAACTTCCCAATACAAAAGATGTCCGGGGTTCTAATTTTTGTGATATCGGAGTGAAGGTGAATGAAGCAGATGGCCGAACTGTTATTGTTACGGCGATTGACAATTTGGTCAAGGGGGCTTCAGGCGAAGCCGTTCAAAATATGAATATTATGCTGGGATTCCCTGAGACGATGGGCCTCGAAGTATTGCCGCTCGCTCCGTAAAACGCCTGCCTGCGGTAGGCAGGCAAAGCGCTAAGCGCATAGCGCATGGCGAAAAAAATACTCTCTCCGAACTCCTGTAAGGAACGGTTCCAAACCGTTCCCTACCCGACTCCGAACTTTCTTCTTTCCATTTTACATCCTGAAAAGATTTTGTTAAATTATCTTAGGAAATAACTTCTTTAAATCCCTCCCAACCTCCCTTTGGCAAAGGGAGGGGTAATTATCCCCCTTTGTAAAAGGGGGGGCGAGGGAGGATTATGATTGATGAACATACCAATGAAACCCTTGACCCCCATGATCAAACAATATCTCCAGATTAAAAGTCAATATCCGGATTCCCTTCTTTTCTTTCGGATGGGAGACTTCTATGAAATGTTCTTTGAAGATGCCCGTGTGGCTTCTCGAGAGCTGGACATTGCGTTAACCTCAAGAGATAAAGGCCAAAAGGATAGTGTCCCTCTGTGTGGGGTTCCTTATTTTGCTGTCGAAACTTATATCTCCAAACTAATACAAAAAGGATATAAGGTTGCCCTCTGCGACCAGGTGGAAGATCCAAAACTTGCAAAAGGGATTGTCAAGAGAGAAGTGGTCAGGGTTTTTACTCCAGGGCTGGTGGTAGATCCGATCCAATTGGGGACCGGAGAGAATAATTACTTGATGGGGTTCTGTGCAGAAGGAGAGGTTTTCGGGCTTGCCTTTTTAGACATTTCGACAGGTGAACTGAAAGCCTGTCAAATCTCAGGATTTGAACCATTTCTGAGCGAAGCCCTCCGAAACGAACCCAAAGAAATTTTATCGCTCAAGAGATTTCAGGAACATCCTTGCTTTGAAGGATTTAAAAAGAATTTTGAAAATGGTCTGATAACCTATTTAGACGACCCAAAATTCGATGCCATCCCTTCTTTCAATGAGATGGAGCAAAATGCGATCCTCCATAAAGAGCCTTTAGCGGCCCAAGCCGTAGCCATGGTTCTTCACTATGCGGAAGAGAACCAGAAAAAACCTCTCTCCCACATCCGGCCTCTCTCTTTTTATCAAGTCCAGGATTTTATGGTCATCGACGAAGTGACGAAGAGAAATTTAGAGCTGACACAATCCCTCTTTGAGCAGGGCAAGAGAGGATCTCTCTTCTGGGTGTTGGATGAAACGATAACCCTGATGGGAAGTCGGACACTGAAACAGTGGTTAAATTATCCCCTGATGGATGTTAAAGAAATTGGCTGCCGTTTGGAAGGGGTCTCTGAACTGAAAGAGAAGAAGATCGAAAGGAAACAACTGAGAGAATCCTTAAAAGGGATTCAGGACATCGAAAGGTTGACCTCACGGATTTTCCTTGGGCATGCGAATGCCCGGGATCTCATCGGATTAAAAAATTCACTCCAACACTTACCCACTCTTAAAGCGAATCTCCAGCCTTTCACCGCTCCCATCATAAGAGAGCTCACATCAGAAATCGATCATTTTGATGACATTTGTCAGCTTCTTGAATCCTCCATCGTGGATAATCCACCTTTAACGGTTAAAGAGGGAGGAATCATTAAACCGAACTATGATAAGGAATTGGATGCATTAAGAGCGATTGGTCGGGAAGGGAAGGGATGGATCCTTCAATTAGAAACAGATGAGAGAAAGAAGACAGGGATTTCCTCTTTGAAAGTTCGGTATAATCAAGTTTTTGGGTATTATATTGAAGTGACTAAAACCAATCTTCACCTCATCCCGGAGCATTATATAAGAAAACAGACTTTGGTGAATGCAGAGCGGTTTATTACTCCAGAACTCAAGGAATTTGAAACCAAGGTATTAGGCGCCGAAGAAGCCATCTGTCAACTGGAATATCAGCTTTTCGAAGAAATTCGGAAAAAGGTTTCAGATGAAACGGCGAGACTCCAGAAAACGGCTTCAGCCATTGCGATCATAGATATCCTGGGTTCCATGGCAGAGATTGCCGATCGATATAATTATACCCGACCTGTTGTGGATGAAGAGGATGAAATCATGATTCGCGACGGGAGGCATCCCGTCCTGGAGAGGATGGGCCTTTCAGAAAGATTTGTTCCGAACGACACTCAAATGAATACCCAAGAACATCAAATTCTCATCATTACTGGGCCTAATATGGCAGGAAAATCAACCTATTTAAGACAAGTGGCCCTTATTATTTTGATGGCCCAGATGGGATGTTTTGTTCCCGCAAACGAAGCAAAGGTTGGAGTGGTGGATCGAATCTTCACCCGGATTGGGGCTCTGGACAATATCATGAGGGGACAAAGCACTTTCATGGTGGAGATGATGGAGACGGCTCGTATTTTAAACCAGGCTACCTCGAGGAGTCTTGTCGTATTAGATGAAATCGGAAGAGGAACCAGCACCTTTGATGGGTTGAGCATTGCCTGGGCAGTGGCTGAATATCTTCACGACTATTCCTCGCTCAGGCCGAAAACCCTTTTTGCGACACACTACCATGAATTGACCGAATTGGCCCTCACAAAAGAGAGGGTCAAAAATTACAATGTGGCGGTAAAGGAGTGGGGCGGGGAGATCATCTTCCTGAGAAAGATTGTAGAGGGAGGGACCAATCGGAGTTATGGCATTCAAGTGGCCCGACTCGCAGGCCTTCCACAAAAGGTAATTGATCGGGCAAAAGAGATTCTTTCCAACCTGGAAAAGGGCGAATTGGATGCCATGGGGATGCCAAAAATCGCAACAACAAAAATGCCGACCTCGAAGCCCAAACCTCCTTTACAACCCTCCCTCTTTATCCAGCCTGATTCCATCCGATCTGAGTTGAAGAAGATCAAGACCGATCAGTTAACCCCTCTCGAGGCTTTAAATATTCTGGATGAACTGAAAAAGAAGGCTGAGAAGGATGAATAAAAACATTAAATCCGAAGTACGAAATCCGAATTTCGAAACAAATTCGAATGACCAAAATACAAAGCTCATCACGTTTTGGAAATTTGGAAATTCGAAATTAGGATTTGTTTCGGATTTCGATATTCGTATTTCGGATTTTAATAATCCCGTTTGCATCACAGTAAGAGCCGGGATTTAGAATTCATATGGGTGATTCTTCAGAGAAGAAGGCTTAGTTGGATGATCGATTTCCCGAAGACAAGATTGAAGATGGTGGAAGAACAGATCATCTCGAGGGGGATCAAAGATGCCAAGCTGATTGCTGCCATGAAGAAAATCCCTCGCCACCTCTTCGTGGAAGAAGCCCTCCAAAATCAAGCTTATAGTGACCACCCTTTACCCATTGGAGAAAAACAGACAATTTCTCAACCCTATATGGTGGCCTTGATGACCGAGGCGTTGCTGCTGACCGGGAAAGAAAAGGTTTTAGAGATCGGTACAGGTTCAGGATATCAGACAGCGATTTTAGCTGAATTATCCGAGAAAGTTTTCTCTATCGAAAGGATTCGTCCCTTGGCTATTCGGGCAAGGAAATTACTCTATGAATTTGGGTATTTCAATGTCGAAATCAAAATCTTTGACGGTACCTTTGGATGGATGGAGGAAAGTCCTTTCGATGCCATTATCGTCACAGCAGGGTCTCCTGATATTCCCGAACCTCTGATCGATCAATTGGCTATGGGCGGGAGGTTGGTTATTCCTGTGGGGGAAGCTTTTGTCCAAGATTTGTTTCGGGTGACTAAGACAGAGGATGGAGTAAAAAAGGAGGACTTGGGCGGTTGCCGATTTGTCAAACTGATAGGGAAATATGGGTGGGAAACCGAATGAGAAAATTTTTTTAATGTTATTTCTTATTTCGACGGTATTTTTATTCAATGCCTGTGCCCGGCATAAGGTCCCGCTCGAAAGGCCATCTCCACCTCCCTACAAGAAAGGGGTTTATCATGTGGTGGAGAGACACCAAACCCTTTACCGCATTTCTAAAACCTACGGAGTTGACCTCAAAGAGGTCGCCTCTTTAAATGGAATTTCGGATCCAAGTAGGATTCAAGCGGGTCAACGAATTTTTATTCCGGGGGCGAAAAAAGTTTTGAAAGTTGAGATTTATATTGATGATGTGGTCGCAGAATCAGGGGAAAAAGCAAAGATTGCTTATAAAAAACTCGATTTCATCTGGCCTATTGAAGGGAAAATTAGTGATGTTTTCGATGAAGCCGAGAGCCAAAGACATCAGGGGATTGATATCTCCTCTCCTCTCGGGGCGCCGATTAGAGCTTCAAATCCCGGAATGGTTATCTATTCCAATAACACCATCAGGGGATATGGGAACCTGATCATCCTTCGCCATTCCGAAGAGTTTGTCACCGTTTATGCCCACAATCAAGTGAATCTGGTAGAAGAGGGGATATGGGTCGAGAAGGGGCAGATCATTGGGAAAGTGGGACAGACAGGGAGGGCCTCAGGCCCTCATCTCCATTTTGAAATCCGGAAAAATAACAAGGCCATGGATCCCCTGCTGTTTTTAAAATAAATCCAATTATTACCAAGAGCACAAAATAGTTTAAATTTCGTAGGGCAAGGCTTCAGCCTTGCAGTAAGCAGGCCTAAAGGCCTGCCCTACAAAAACGATATATTTCGATGTAAACAATATTATGCTCCGCTTAATAATTCTTTATAAAAAATTATAATGGATTAGGGCCCATGTTGATTATTTTATTCTATGATTAGCCATAGGTTCAAGGCGTGTAGTTTTGGAGATCCTTTATCGTGTCGATGTCTCTCCATCGTTTCAATGTATGAACGCTTAGCTTTTCCTGGTTTAGAACTTTCATTGTATCTTCAAAGACACTCTTTTTACCCCATGGAATTCCTTTAAACACTTGAGGGGAAAAGGTCTTATCCTTAAAACCGATGAGGTAGTATCCGCCATCAAAGGAAGGGCCGATCACCACATCTTTCTCTTTGAGAGAATGGAAGGCTTCTTCGATAAACTCTATTGGCAGGTCGGGTATGTCACTTCCAATGAGGACCACTCTTTTGAAATTCATGGAAAAAGCTTCTACGAAACCGTTCTTCATTCTCTCGCCAAGATTTTCCCCCCTCTGAGGCGTGTAAAGGTAATGGTCTCCTAACCAATCCTTGAGATCGTTCAGAGAATTCTCTGGGTAAAAGCATAGGTAGAAAAGAAATGTTTCTCTGTTTAAGGTGGATAGCATTTCAAGCAGAAAGCGCCTGTAAAGCTTCACTGCCATCTCATCACCCATGGCAGAAGCCAGTCTTGTTTTAACTTTGCCTTTTTCTGGATTTTTTATAAAAAAAAGCAAACACCGATTATCCAATGGAATACTCCTTAACAAACTACTTAATATCCAAATCTCTAATCTCTTGAAACTAAGGGGAATCACCGAATCCCCGTTGGAAGGCTTCAGTGACTACCCTGGTTCACTGTGCAGGCATAGCAATGTTCTCCCAGCGCAATTTCAGACACAAACCCACTGAGACCAATTTCCCAAAATTTTTTATTTTCATATCCTTTAATTCTCCTGCCTATGGCTAAATTAAAATCACAATCGTGGACCTTACCCCCATCGTCAATGGAAATCAGGCTCTTGCACATCAAACGATCCAGAGTCTTTTGATTGTAATTCTTCTTTAGAAACTCCATATAATGGTCGTATCTCCCCAGTCTGACAAGGAAGTCCTTAAACCGACCGATTGGAGAATTGGCAAGGGGAATTAGGTTATTGAAAAAGATACCATAATACTTTTTTAAAGACTCCTTATATTCCTTTTCAAGCAGAGTTTGATCCGCAGGGGGGTTGTCACCTGCTGGATTGAAAACAAGATCTAACAAGAGTCCGTTTGTTCCATATCCCATCTCATTAAGTTTCTTGAGGATCCTAATACTCGAATGAAAGACGCCTTTGCCTCTTTGCCGATCGGTGACCTCTTCAAATATTGATGGCAAGGATGCCACAACATGGATTTTATATTTTTTATAAAAATCGGGATAAAAGGAGTAATCTTGGAGCTCGAGGATGGTTAGATTGGTCCTGACTGTCAGCTTCTTACCATACTTTGAGAGTCCTTTGATAAAAAATTTAAGGTTTGGGTTCATCTCGGGAGACCCGCCAGTAAACTCAATGTTCTGGATGTTTAGTTTTATTAGGGCTTCCAGTATTTTCTGAGCAGTGGAACGATCCATGTTTCTCTTTCCTGAGGGCGATCCTTCCATATGGCAATGGTAGCATGTCTGATTGCACCGATTCCCCAGATTGATTTGAACGACTTCTATTTTTGTTTTGTAGAGCTTTTGGGATTCTAAAGGCAGGTCCTGTTCCATAGACTTAACCTCCCCCTCCTCAATATTTTATTTTGCGGCGTGCAAACTTAACCAGGACTGCCAACAGCACACCGACTCCTGCAATCACCCCAAGCAGTGTCCACGGCACCTTTCTTTGAACGATCAACTGAATCACGGCATCCACGCCCACGACATAGAGAACTGTTCCTGGCAGCATGCAGAGCCAAGACCAAAACACATAGGTCCAAAAAGGAATTTTCGTCAGGCCAAATCCGTAATTAAGAAGATTGAAGGGGAAGATCGGGACGAGACGTGTGATCGCGACGATCATCGCCCCGTGCTCTTCGGTCATGACATCCAGACTCTTGAACTTTTCTCTTTTGGAAAGCCAGTTGGCTATAGCATCTCGGGCGAAGTATCTGGCAATTAGAAAGGAAAAGCTTGCGCCAATAGTGGATGCAAGGCTAACAAGAATGACTCCTAAAAATGATCCAAATAGGCCTCCTGCGGCAACGGTGAGGGCTGAGCCAGGGATTCCAACCACCACTCCCAAAATGTAGAGACCCACAAAGACGGCGGGGCCTAAGACCCCAAGGGATTGAATCCATTCCCTGAGGACACCCAGTTTCTCACCTGCCCCTAATACAATGGCGAGGATAAAGATGGTTATGATTAAAGCAATCAATAGGATGGGTCGCCACATGTTCTTATTTCCCTTAGAAAATAACTTCAAATCCCCCCATTCCCCCTCGGTTTCGAGTCGTACCGACTTTACTAAAGGGGGGTGAGGGGGGATTATCATTCCACCCCTGGACTTCTGGTCATCGGGTACTTTCCCAGCTTGCCGATGAAGGGCAGGACGATCAACCAAGGCAATGTCAATTTTTTGGGTTCTTTATATGGCTCAAGGCCAATGGTCATCTCTAAGTGTCCTTTCGCAGGTTGACCACGATAGGTTCCAAATAGTCTATCCCACCATGGAAAGTTGAAGCCGAGGTTGCTGTTTGTTTCCCACCGTATCGTTGAGTGATGAACACGATGCATCTCCGGCGTTACCACCAAAAGGCGAAGGATGGAATCAATATTTTGAGAATAGCGGACATTTCCATGATTAAACATGGAGGTACCGTTTAGTATAATTTCAAAGATCAAAGCAGCCGCCAGAGGAGCTCCGATCAGGATGACCACGATCATCTTGATGCCCAGTGAAAGGATGATCTCTACCGGATGAAAACGAACCCCTGTGGTGACATCAATATCCATGTCTGTGTGGTGGACCATGTGGAGACGCCAGAACAGGGGGACGGAATGAAACATGATGTGTTGAAGATAGATGACGAAGTCGAGAATCAAAACGCTGAAGATGATTTTTAACAGGTAAGGCAGTTCAAATTGATTAAATAAACCCCACCCCCTTTGCTGGACGAGGAGGGTAATCCCTGCCAATGCTGTTGGAAAAACCAAGCGTACGACAATGGATTCTATCAGGACCAAGCCGAGATTACTGAACCACCGTGTTATCTTCGATGTGGTTAAAGGACGGCGGGGCGCAATGAGTTCCCAAAGAAACATGACTACAAGAATGCCAAAGAAAACCCCAAGTCTTATCAATAATTCATTCTTTTTAACCAAAGGGTCCATTCTTTAAGCCTCGATCCTTCTCCTAATAGGAGTCACTCTTATAAAAGATTGCCAGTTTATGAGGTGAAATGCCAAGGGAATAGAGAGCTTGTAATGTCCAATTTCTGAGGGTGCAGTGAATCACTCCCTCTTTCTCCCACCTTCTTGGAGAGGTCATCACCCGGTCATAGAAAATCCATATCTTATTTCCAGATTTCTTAATGCGTCTCATCAATTCCACATCTTCCATTAAAGGAATCTCTTTGTAGCCACCTATCTGATCGAAATATTCCCTTCGGATAAATATTGACTGATCTCCAAAGGGGATCCTATTCAAACGAGAGCGCAAAGAGGATAGGGTTCCAATCACCTTGAAAATAAATTTATCCGATTTTATACCCAGATCAAACGCCCCCCCCACATACTCTCTTCGAGCTATTAAGGAATTGATCTTTTTAAGGGCTTGTATGGGCAGTTCTGTATCAGCATGAAGAAAGATTAGGATCTCCCCTCGAGCAGCAGAGGCCCCGGCATTCATCTGCTTTGCTCGTCCTTTTTCGGAGAAGATTTTAATCGCATGGTTACTATGAATAGCACTCAAGGTATCCTTTTCTAGGACCCCGTCCACGACAATGATCTCGATATTTTTATCAGAATCCAGGTGATTCAGATATTCGATCAGGTCGTTGATCCTTTCTCCCTCATGAAATACGGGCAAAATAATTGAAAATTTAATAGAATTCACAGATCGTTTTCTCCAAATAGAAGGTTTCCCGCCCGTTAAAGCAGAAAGAACTCTATAAAAATAGATTAAGGTGCTACTCCCGTTCCGTCAAGTTTTTTGTTTTTTAAGTTTTTTTTAAAACTTCCATTATCTTTTTTTTGCATCCATTGGTATTTTGAGGTATCTTTTTAAAGGCGTGATCGAGGATTGCGCTTTACTCTACAGCACTTTTTCATGTCATTTGGTTTCTTTTTCGTCATTCTTGCCCCTGTTTTCACAGGGGCAAGCTCGTCCCCGCAAAAGCGGGGACAGGAATCCAAATCATTTTGGGGATTCTTGTACGTGGATTCCCGTTTTCACGCCTGCGCGCTGAAGCGCTTCTGCGCGCAAGCACGGGAATGACAGAATCGAATATGGATAAGAATTTAATTTTCTAAACTATTTATTGCTGGGACAAAGACATGCGGGTTTTGGCGATCGAGACATCCTGTGATGATACTGGAGCCGCTGTTATTTTAGATGGGAGGAAGATCCTTTCTAATATCGTTTCTTCTCAAGTTCCCATCCATCGGAAATACGGAGGAGTTGTTCCGGAACTGGCTTCAAGAAAACATATCGAATCGATTGTGCCCATTGTGGCAGAGGCACTGGATACAGCCAAGGTTACTTTAAAAGAGATTGATGGCATTGCTGTGACCCAGGGACCGGGTTTGGTGGGTTCCCTCTTGGTTGGTCTTTCCTTTGCCAAATCCATCGCTTTTGCCAGAGGATTACCATTCATCGGAGTCAATCACATTGAGGCGCATCTTTCAGCCATTTTTCTCGGAGAGAAACCTCCAAGATTTCCTTTCATCGGATTGGTAGTCTCCGGAGGTCATACTTCTCTTTTTCGTATGGATGGATTTGGAAAATATAGGCGATTGGGACAGACCCGGGATGATGCAGCAGGGGAGGCCTTTGACAAAGTGGCTAAGCTTTTAGGTCTGGGATATCCAGGAGGACCGATCATTGACGAACTTTCAAAGACAGGGAATCCGAAGGCGGTTCGATTCCCGAGGCCGGTTCTCTCGAAAAACTCTTTGGACTTCAGTTTCAGTGGACTCAAGACAGCCGTGGTAAATTATGTAAAGGCTTATCCCGAACCTCCAGGGGGTTATCCCGAAGATCTCATCAAGGATATCGTCTCCAGTTTTCAGGAGGCAGCGGTCGAGGTATTGGTGAAAAAAACTGTTCAAGCCGCTCAATGCCAGGGATTGAAAAGGATCGTTCTTTCAGGAGGGGTGGCAGCCAATCAGCGCCTTCGGCAGAAGATAAGGGAGGAGTCATTCGAGCAGAAACTAAAGGTTTATCTTCCTTCTCCCTCCTTTTGCACAGACAATGCCGCTATGGTGGGTGTGGTTGGATATGAATATTTGAAGCGAGGGATTCGATCTCCTTACTCCCTTAATGCTTTTTCAAATTTACCACTCTGATTAGAATGGATACGAACTATAAAGATTAAAATATATCATCCCCTCCCGCCAGGGGAGGGGAAATGTATGGTTGTTATTATCAGAATAACATTATGACTTCAATCAAGAGAGAATTGTTGGAATATGGCTTATTCCCGAAGAAGGGATTGGGTCAACATTTTCTTGTTGACCGAAATATCTTGGATAAAGTGATCCGGACCGCCCAGGTTGAAAAAGAGGACGTGGTTCTCGAGGTTGGCCCGGGTCTTGGCGAGATGACCCTTGCGCTGGCCCGTCTGGCTAAAAGAGTGATTGCCATTGAGATTGATCCAAAATTGGTGGCGATACTGAAAAGAAAGGTGAAAGACTATCCTAATGTGGAGGTGGTCAAAAGCGATATTTTAAAGGTGGACTTCCACCAGTTTCTTAAAGAGGAAGGGCATCCCATCAAAGTGGTGGCCAATCTTCCTTATCAGATTTCAACCCCTCTTCTTTTTCGCTTCATCGATTTGAAGGAATTTTTTTCTACCCTAACCTTAATGTTGCAGAAAGAAGTAGCTCAGAGAATGGCGGCTTCTCCCGGAAGCAAATCATATGGTCCGTTATCCATCTTCGTTCAATTGTTTTCAAACCTTTCTATCTGTTTTTACATTAAACCATCCGCCTTCTTTCCTCCTCCAAAAGTGGAATCGGCTGTTGTTCATATAGTTTTTAGAGAAAAACCGATTGTGAAATTGGAAGATGAAAAATGGTTTAGAAAAGTGGTTAAAGGTTGTTTTAGTTACCGTAGAAAGACATTGGTCAATGCGCTAAAGCATTCAGAACTCGCTCTATCTAAATCCATAGGGTTGAAAATGGAGGAGATTGGAATAGACCCCCGAAGAAGACCAGAGACCCTTTCCATCCAGGAATTTGCAAGATTGGCGCAGACCTTGAAACCATAGACAACGCAAATCTAAGGGATTTCAACATATTGCAGATAGGGGATTAAGATGAGGCTAAACAATTTTCTAAATTAATCTATTTGAAAAACGGGTAGAGGATGATTATCTTTTGAACGAAAAGAAAAGGGGGAGTGAAATAAAATGAATATAGATAAATTCACACTGAAAGCTCAAGAGGCTTTGCAAGAAGCCAAATCCATTGCAGAACGGAAGCACCATCAACAGATAGATGTTGAACACCTTTTGTTGGCCCTCCTGGAACACAAAGAGGGGGTTGTTATTCCAATTCTACAAAAATTAGGGGCTAATCCAGATTTAATCATTTCTCAGTTAGAGGATGGGTTAAACCGGATGCCTCAAGTGACAGGGAGAGGGGCAGGACAGGCTTATCTCTCCAGTCGGCTCAATGAAATTTTCAACATGGCTTGGAAAGAAGCTGAAAGATTGGCGGATGAGTACCTGTCCACTGAGCATCTCTTCATTGCCATTGCAGACGAGAAGCAAGGAACGGCCTTTCAGATCCTCCAGAGAAACGGGGTGACCAAGGAGGCGATTTTCAGAGTATTACAAGAGATCCGGGGGCCTCATCGTGTGACGGATCAGAACCCAGAGGAGAAATATCAAGCTTTAAAACGTTACAGCAGAGATCTCACCGAAGAGGCGAGAAAAGGAAAACTGGATCCGGTGATCGGGAGAGATGACGAAATTCGACGAGTCATCCAAGTTCTCTCCCGGAGAACAAAGAACAACCCTGTATTGATTGGGGAGCCAGGAGTCGGTAAGACAGCCATTGTGGAAGGGTTGGCGCAAAGAATCGTCAAAGGAGATATCCCTGAGTCATTGAAGAATAAAAAACTGGTTGCCCTTGATCTAGGCGCCCTGATTGCAGGCGCCAAATTTCGGGGTGAGTTTGAAGAGAGATTGAAAGCAGTTCTGAAGGAGATTTCGAATGCTGCAGGCAATATCATCCTTTTCATTGATGAACTTCATACCTTAGTGGGAGCGGGTGCAGCAGAAGGCGCCATTGATGCCTCGAATATGTTGAAACCAGCCCTGGCCAGAGGGGAACTCCGATGTGTCGGCGCCACAACGCTCAATGAATATCGGAAGTATGTGGAAAAGGACGCGGCATTGGAAAGACGATTCCAACCGATCTATGTCAGTCAACCAACGGTCGAAGATACCATCGCCATTTTGAGGGGTCTGAAAGAACGCTATGAAGTTCATCATGGCGTGAAAATAAAAGATTCGGCCATCATCGCTGCAGCCATGCTTTCACACCGATACATTTCAGACCGTTTCCTTCCGGATAAAGCTGTTGATTTAATCGATGAGGCAGCCTCCAAGCTGAGAATTGAGATCGATAGCGTCCCCATGGAGATTGATGAAGTTCAGCGGAAGATCATGCAATTAGAGATTGAGCGTCAGGCATTGAAAAAGGAGAAGGACAAGGCCTCCATCGAAAGGTTAAAAAAACTCGAAAAAGAACTGGCTGATTTAAAAGATAAGGTGAAGGAGAAGACACTCAAGTGGGAGAACGAGAAGAAAGCCATCTCGCGAATCCATCAGATCAAAGAGCAGATTGAAAAAACGAAACAGATGATGCAAGAGGCAGAGCGCGAGGTAGATTATTCCAGGTTGGCCGAATTGCAATATGGGGAGATGGCAAGACTCGAAAGCGAATTGAAGAAAGAAGAAGAGAAACTCACCGAACTTCAAAAGAACGAGAAGATGCTGAAAGAGGAAGTAGATGAAGAAGATGTGGCTGAAGTGGTCTCCAAATGGACTGGCATTCCTGTTTCAAAAATGTTGGAAGGAGAGGTTGAGAAACTGATCCGCATGGAAGAGAGGCTCAGACAGAGGGTAGTGGGGCAGGACGATGCGATACTTGCCGTCTCCAATGCCGTGAGAAGGGCGAGGGCTGGATTGCAGGACCCCAATCGGCCCATCGGATCTTTTATTTTTATGGGACCCACCGGTGTTGGAAAGACAGAGCTGGCTCGAGCCTTGGCTGAGTTTTTATTCGATGATGAGCAGGCCATGGTAAGAATCGATATGTCAGAATACATGGAGAAACATTCTGTGGCCCGATTGATCGGTGCACCGCCAGGGTATGTTGGATACGAAGAGGGTGGGTTTCTCACCGAGGCGGTTCGAAGAAGACCTTATTCCATCGTCTTGATGGATGAGATTGAGAAGGCGCATCCAGAAGTGTTTAACATCCTCTTGCAGATTTTAGACGATGGAAGACTGACTGATGGTCACGGTCGAACCGTTGATTTTAAAAATACTGTGGTCATCATGACCTCCAATATCGGAAGCCAATGGATTATGGATTTAGGTGAGAAAGACTATGAGGAGATGCGGCGTCGAGTGATGGATGCCGTCAAAGCCCATTTCAAACCCGAATTTTTAAATCGTATTGATGAGTTGATCATTTTCCGCAGTCTTGGATTGGAACAGATCAAGGCAATTGTTGAGATTCAAGTTAAAAAACTCGAGCAGCGTCTTTTGGAAAGGCGAATACAACTCAAAATGACTGAAAAAGCAAAGGAATGGTTAGCTAAGGAAGGATTTGATCCTGCTTATGGAGCTCGACCACTTAAGCGAGTGATTCAAAAGGAGATTCAGGATAAATTAGCAATGAAACTGTTAGAAGGTAAATTTAAAGAAGGCAGTACGATTACTGCAGATATGGAAGATAGGAAAGGGGAATTAGTATTCAGGGCATAGAGTTGTAACTTAACAATTTTCTTGACAATAATCGAAAAACCTGTTATGCATACAGCGTTTTTTCAAAGTCTGTCTGCTGACGATTATGCGGTAGGCAAAAGAGGTTTAAAGGCACGTAGCTCAGGGGGAGAGCGCTACCTTGACGCGGTAGAAGTCTGGGGTTCAAATCCCCACGTGCCTACCATTGAAACCAATTTATTAAAAAGTGAAGCATAACTTATTGAAGAAAAAGACATTTTAATCAAACAAATTGGAGAGGCATCATTCAGATCTATTATGGATGATGCCTCTTCCGCTTCAATTTAAGTAAGGCAATGGGAGAAATGGGAGAACAGGTTATTATCACAATGCCCGATGGTGCGAAAAGGCTGATTCCTAAAGGGACAAAACTTAAGGGGTTGGCAGACCAGTGGGATAAAGAGGCTGTTGCAGCACAAGTGAATGGGGCGCTTCTTGACCTCAGTCGGCCAGTGGAAAAAGATGCTACGATTTCATTCATTTCCATCCATTCGAAAAAAGGGTTGGAGATATTGCGCCATTCTGCTTCTCATGTCATGGCCCAGGCAGTGAAAGAACTCTTCCCAACCGTTAAACTCACCTTTGGCCCCTCTACTGAGAACGGTTTCTATTACGATTTTGATTATGATCGAACTTTTACAACTCAAGATCTTGAGATGATTGAAAAAGGAATGTCAGATATCGTTTCGAAGGATGAGCCTTTTATTCGGAAAGAGGTTTCAAAAGAGGAGGCCATTAAAACATTTGAAGAGATGGGTGAAACCTATAAAGTTGAGCATTTGGAAGAACTTCCGGATCATGTCTCCCTCTATCGGCAAGGGAGTTTCTTAGATCTCTGTGAAGGGCCCCATATCCCTTCGACAGGGAAAATCAAAGCTTTTCGGCTTTTAAACGTATCGGGAACTTATTGGAGAGGGGATGCTCGGAATCGGGTCCTCCAAAGGATTTATGGAACTGCATTTCCAGCCCAACAGGCATTGGAGGAATTTCTCCATATGCTTGAGGAGGCGCGTAAACGAGACCACCGAAAACTGGGAAGAGAACTCGATCTCTTTAGCCTTAGCGAAGAAGCCGGCCCAGGTCTGGTAATCTACCACCCCAAAGGCGCCATGCTCCGGACGGTCTTAGAAGATTTTGAGAAGAAGGAGCATCTGAAGCGAGGATATCAGATCGTCATCGGTCCCCAGCTTCTCCGGTTAGAGCTTTGGAAACAGTCTGGCCATTTCGAAAACTATCGGGATAAGATGTACTTTACAAAAGTGGAGGATGCGGAGTATGGAATTAAGCCGATGAATTGTCTCGCCCACATGCTCATCTACAAATCTCAGATTCGAAGTTATCGAGATCTCCCCATCCGCTATTTCGAATTGGGAACGGTATACCGGCATGAGAAATCCGGGGAGCTGCATGGTCTGCTTCGGGTGAGGGGGTTCACTCAGGACGACGCCCATATCCTCTGCCGGCCTGACCAATTGAATGATGAAATTTGCGCAATCATTGAATTCATTGATGATGTGATGAGGATCTTTGGCTTCGAATATGAGATGGAGCTCAGCACCCGGCCAGAGAAGTCAATTGGTGCGGATGAGGATTGGGAAAGGGCAACTCAAGCCCTGCTTCAGGCCCTCAAGATGAAAAACCTCCCTTACGATGTCAATGAAGGAGAAGGAGCCTTTTATGGTCCGAAGATTGATGTAAAGCTAAAAGATGCGCTCAACCGAAGGTGGCAGTGTGCGACGATTCAGGTGGATTTTGCCATGCCCGAAAGGTTTGACTTGACCTATGTGGGGAGCGATGGGGAACGGCACAGGCCGGTGATGCTCCACCGCGTTATCCTCGGAGCCATGGAGAGGTTTATTGGAGTATTGATTGAACACTATGCTGGGGCGTTTCCTGTTTGGCTCGCTCCTACCCAGGCAGTTCTTATGACGGTCACAGATCGGCAGATCCCTTATGCAGAGGGTGTTTACAATCAATTGATTCAAAAAGGAGTACGGGCAGAGAAGGATTTCCGTAATAAAAAGTTAGGGTTCAAGATTCGGGAAGCTCAGATTCAGAAAATTCCCTATATGCTGGTGATTGGAGATCGGGAAGTGGGAGAGAGAACCCTCTCTCCTCGCAAACGAAGCGGCGAAACATTGAAATCGATGACTGTAGAAGATTTCATCAAACAGATTGAATCCGAATATCCAACCCTATGAAAAGACGCTAAACGCTTAAACCCCTGCGCATAGCGAGAAAAGGAGGTGATGTTTATCGGAAGGAATGTTCGAATTAATCGAGAAATTCGAGCGAAGGAAGTGAGGGTCATTGACCCCGAAGGGAAGCAATTGGGAATTTTACCAGTGTCAGAAGCACTTCGTTTGGCTATCAATTATGAATTAGACCTGGTAGAGGTTTCTCCGAAATCAGAACCGCCTGTCTGTCGCATCATGGACTATGGGAAGTTCAAATATCAGCAAAGCAAAAAAGCCCATGAGGCAAAAAAGAAGCAAGCGGTTGTCCATCTTAAAGAAGTAAAGATGAGACCGAAGACGGAAGAACATGATTTCCAATTTAAGCTTCGTCATATCGAGCGTTTCTTAAAAGAGGGAAATAAGACCAAGGTGACAATTGTTTTTAGAGGAAGGGAGTTAGCCCACCCAGACTTTGGAAAGAACTTACTGGGCAGGATTGCCGAGGAGGCGAAGGAGTGGGGAAAGGTTGAACAGGCTCCCAAATTTGAAGGAAGAAATTTTATCATGGTCTTAGCTCCTCTCCAGAGTCTGAAACCATCTTAAAGAAGTGTTGGTGGATGGTGTTTAAATGATTGTCACTATTTACCATCACGAATCACATCATTCACAAAATACAGTAAGGAGAGAATCACGTGCCAAAATTGAAGACCAATCGAGGAGCAGCAAAACGGTTTAAGAAGACCGGGACAGGAAAGATAAAGGCCAAAAGGGCATTTGCACGACATATTCTGACAAAGAAAGCGAGCAATCGAAAGCGGGGGCTGAGGAGACCTAAGCTTATCGGGAAAAGGGACTCGAAAGGGATAAAGAAGTTAGTCCCTTATATCTAGATGGCCAATGCGAAATGCAAATTGGAAAATATAAAATTCAAAATTTAAGAATCTTAATTTTTCAATTTGCAATTTGAATTTTGAAATTTGCAATGAGTAATCACACGGAGGATGCTTAATCATGCCGAGGGTAAAAGGAGGACCGAAGACAAGACAAAGACGGAAAAAGGTCCTAAAAATGGCGAAGGGTTATAGGGGAGGACGAAGCCGGCTCTATCGAACGGCTGTCGATGCGGTCCATCGGGCTCTGGCTTATGCCTATCGAGATCGAAGGGCCAGGAAGAGAGATTTTAGAAGGCTTTGGATTACTCGGATCAATGCTGCGGCGAGGCTTCACGGTCTCTCCTATAGCCGTTTAATGGATGCCCTGAGGAAAGCTCATGTCGAATTGGATCGGAAGATATTAGCCGATTTGGCGGTGAATGATCCTGGCGCCTTTTCCAAAATTGCCGAGATGGCAAAGACGAGATCCAAATAGAATAAATTTCCCGTCATCTCATCCCTCTTCACAAGGACAGAGGCGATAGTTGAGGAGGAAAGGGATATATTCGTGTTAGATGAGTTAGAAAGACTTCAAAAAGAAGTAGTCATTTCTATTTCTCAGGCCTCCACGGAGCAAGACATCTCTGAAATCAGAGTGAGGTTTTTAGGAAGAAAGGGGAGCCTGACTCAGCTTCTCAAACGTTTAGTCACGCTGCCCGAGGGCGATCGGCGAGAAATAGGCAAAAGGGCAAATGAGGTTAAAGAAGATTTAGAGAAGAAAATCGAGGGAACCCTTTTGCCTATTCGAGAGCGAGAGAGAAGGGAGGCTTTAGAGAGGGAGAAGATCGATGTGACGCTTCCTGGCAGAAGAATCCTTGTCGGGAGGAGACATCCTCTCACCCAGACCCTTGATGAAATTATTGATATTTTCTCCCGCTTGGGCTTCGAAGTCGTGGAGGGACCAGAGGTAGAATTAGACTACTACAATTTTGAAGCTCTCAACATTCCCAAAGGCCATCCTGCGAGAGAGATGCAGGCTACCTTCTTTATATCGGATGAAGTGGTTTTAAGAACCCACACCTCACCCGTTCAGGTGAGGACTATGGAGAAGAAGCGGCCACCGGTTCGGGTGATCTGCCCAGGCGCGGTCTACCGCTGCGATTCAGATCCAACCCATTCTCCCATGTTTCATCAGGTTGAAGGGCTTTTGGTCGACAAAGGGATTACTTTTGCAGATCTAAAAGGAGTGTTGACCGTCTTTGTTCGTCAGATGTTCGGTAAGGAGACGAGACTCCGTTTCCGGCCGAGTTTTTTCCCTTTCACCGAACCCAGTGCAGAAATTGATATCGAGTGTTTCATCTGTGGGGGAAAGGGATGCGGGGTCTGTTCTAATACAGGATGGTTGGAGATCCTGGGCTCTGGGATGGTAGACCCGGCGGTTTATAAGTTTGTAAATTATGATCCTGAAGAGGTGACCGGCTTTGCGTTTGGAATGGGCATCGAACGGATCGCCATGCTCAAGTTTGGAATTAATGATATCCGGCTCTTCTTCACGAATGATTTGAGGTTCCTCAAACAGTTTTAAATCGTCAAGGCTAAAGCCTTGAGTTACATGTAACTCAACCCTTTAGGGTTGATATTGGGATAAATGATGAAGGTTAGTCTGAATTGGCTCAAGGATTACGTTGAGATTCGAATGGATTTGAAAGAGCTGATCAATCTTCTGACCATGGCTGGTCTGGAGGTTGAAGAGGCCGCCTCTGTGGGGGAAGGATTTGAGAAGGTGGTCGTAGTAGAAATACATTCTATTCGAAAGCACCCCAATGCAGATCGACTCTCATTAGTCGAAGCAAAGACCCCTCAAGAGACCTTTTCAATCGTCTGTGGTGCGACCAATATTAAGGAAGGTCAGAAAGTCCCTTTAGCCCTTGTAGGAGCCCGACTCCCGAATGGGATTGAAATCAAGAGATCGAAGATCAGAGGAGTCGCCTCTGAAGGGATGCTCTGTTCAGAGATAGAACTTGCTCTAGGCCAGGATGCTTCTGGGATTATGATCCTTCCGCCTCATGTTCCTCTGGGAATAAACTTGGGAGAGGCATTGGGTTTGAAGGATACCATCCTTGATATCAGCATTACACCCAATCGTCCGGACTGCCTCTATGTGATTGGAGTGGCCCGGGAGATTGCCGCATTAACCCATCAGAAAGTGAAGTATCCGCTCCCTTCTCTTGCTAACCATGGAGAAGAGATCGATCAAAAAACTTCTGTTGCGATTTTGGATCAAGACCTATGTCCTCGTTATGTAGCGAGGATGATCGAAGAGGTGAAGATTAGTCCTTCTCCCCATTGGGTGAGCGATCGGCTGGAAAAGGTGGGAGTACGATCCATCAACAATGTGGTCGATGTGACCAACTATGTCATGATGGAATATGGACAGCCTCTCCATGCCTTCGATTTTGAATTGCTGGAGGAGGGACGGATTGTCGTTCGGAGAGCGAAGGAGGGTGAGGAATTCGTCACCCTGGATGGGGTGAAGAGGACCCTGGACGGGGAAATGCTCATGATCTGCGATGGTGTCAAACCCGTTGCCATTGCCGGTGTCATGGGCGGCCTCAATTCAGAGATCAAAGAAGACACAAAGAGAGTCCTTCTTGAAAGCGCCTATTTCAACCCAGCAGGGAATCGGAGGACTTCAAAAAAGCTCGGCCTGGAAACAGAAGCAGCCTACCGTTTTGGAAGAGGGATCGATTATGGGGGATGCCTCTCTGCAGCGAACCGGGCCGCCCAATTGATTCAGGAATTGGCGGGTGGAAGGGTAGTGGGGGGTGTGGTGGATGTCTACCCGGCGCCGATCAAGCCAAATCCGATCCGTTTGAGCGTCAAAAAGATTCATCAGGTTTTAGGAACCGAGGTTTTTGCCAAACAGGTAAGGGGTTACCTGGAAGATTTGGAATTGGAAGTTCAAGGAGAGAGTGAAGATACCCTTGTCGTGACCCCTCCTTCTTTCCGAGGGGATTTGGAAAGAGAGATCGATCTCATTGAGGAAGTGGCCCGACTGGACGGATATGAAAAAATTCCTATAACGATTCCAAAAGGACCTCCCTCCTCAGAAGAGAGAAGCAAAGAGTTCCTTATCGAAAGAAAAACAGTAGATACTCTCATCTATCATGGTTATCATGAGGTGATCACTTACAGTTTTACCTCTCCTGCTTCTTGGGATATGATTGGACTTCCTCCGGACGATCCAAGAAGACAGCACCTCCGAATCCTCAATCCTCTGACAGAGGATTTCTCAGTCATGAGAACCACGTTGATTCCGGGTCTGATGGAGACCGTATGCCATAATGTCTCCCGGAAAAATTCCAATCTCAAGCTCTTTGAATTAAAAAAAGTTTTCATTCCCCAGGAAGGGGAGAAGCTTCCGAAAGAGGTTAAATTTCTGGCGGGGTTGGCCATGGGGTTTGACAGAGACCCCCATTGGGCTTTTTCCCCGAGGCCAGTTGATTTTTATGATATCAAAGGTTGCGTGGAAGATATTTTGGATGGACTGCAAATTAAGGAAGTAAAATTTAGGCAGGCGGATGATATCCCTTATCTTCATCCGGGAAAAGCATCGAAGATTGTCCTAAATCATGAGGTTTTGGGAGTTTTAGGAGAAGTCCACCCACAGGTGTTGGGCCATTATGAAGTTCTTGGAAAGGTTTATCTATTTGAAATGGACTTTAGCAAAATGGTGAAAGGGGCAGGGGAGGAGAGGCGGTTTCAGTATTTGCCAAAATTCCCAGCTGTTTATAGAGATCTTTCTGTGGTGGTCGATAAATCCTTGGAAGCGGAAAGAGTGATGGAAGCGGTCCGGACCTTCCGTCAACCCTTCGTCGAAGAGGTCACCCTCTTCGATATTTATCAAGGTCCTCCTATTCCAGAGGGGAAAAAGGGGATTTCTTATCGTATCCGATACCAGGCGAATGATAGGACTTTGACGGACGAAGAGGTGAATCAATACCATGAGAAGATCCTCTCCAGATTAAAGGAGGTCTTTTCGCTCGAATTAAGGTAATTGCCCATGGCCATTAGGCCACTTACGAACCATGAAAATTGTCAATAGGTAACGGTTAGGGTTAGGAGGCCCGTATCGTTTAGCGTCAATTGGTAAGGGTAATAATTTAAAACGATTAACGTGACCGAATGACGAAACGGGCATCGTTACCATTGCCCATAGACGGAGCCTTTATTTTCTAACTAATAACCATTGATCAAAAAGGAGGAGGCGAGAGATGACGAAGGTAGATATCGTTGAGAACATTTATGAGAAAGTGGGATTTTCTAAGAAAGAGGTGGCTAAGATTGTAGAGTATATTTTTGATATCATCAAAGATACCCTGACCAAGGAAGATAAGATCAAGATCTCCGGGTATGGAAATTTTGTTGTCCGAAAAAAGAGGTCGAGACGGGGCCGAAATCCACAGACAGGGTCCGACATCCAGATCACGGCAAGAAGGATCTTGACTTTTAAACCCAGTCAGGTATTAAAAGGAGCCCTCAACCGTAAGGAGTCATAGATTTTTCGAGGTTTTTATCAAGGTCTGCCTTTCTTGCTTACAAATGGCAAGGAGCAGTTAGAGGGGAAAGATGGCTAGGCTACTCAAAAGTCGTGAGATTGAGAACCCCATCTCTCATGAAAGGCTCTATTATCGGATTGGAGAGGTGAGTCGCATTACAGGCCTCAAACCCCATGTGCTTCGTTATTGGGAATCGGAATTTAAAGTCATCAAACCCCACAAGGGGGGGTCCTTACAACGGCTCTACCGGAGGAAAGACCTGGACCTCATCCTGAAGATCAAGAAACTCCTCTATGAGGAGGGGTTCACCATCGCCGGAGCAAAGAAAAAGATCCGGGATCTGGAAAGATTGGAAAACAAACAGATGAAATTGAAACTGGTAGAGAAAGGGTCCAACGGAAAAGCTCATGAGTTTCTGATCGCCATTCAGGAAGAATTGAAGGGGATCAGAAAAATGCTGGAATAATCCCATTTTTGTATATCTTCACCTCCGTTCTTCATCATTAAGTGCCAATGGGGCTGGACTTTTAGAGTAAAATTGAATATATTAAGCATACACAGGAATAATGGAATCATGCCTGCCCGCCGGTAGGCAGGGAATGGTGGAATGATGGGTTAGACAAATAGAAAAGGCCCTTCTTTTTTTTGCAAGACCCAATATTCCAGTGTTCCATTATTCCATCGTTCCATGGTATTTTCGGGGCGTAGCGCAGCCTGGTAGCGCACTGGCATGGGGTGTCAGGTGTCGGAGGTTCAAATCCTCTCGCCCCGACCATCTCTCTTGTAGTTTCAGTCGCATATAAATCTTCTCATGGTCGAATTGTTTTAGCGCCGTTGCTAAAGTTTCAATTTTATCTCTGATTGTTTTGATATGAAAAGGTGGTGGAAGCAGCGATTCGGACAGGACTGGCGAGAGTGGAACAGAGATTTTTGTCATTCTATCATGTTAAGACGCCCAGAGGAGGTGAACTATGCCAGAAAGGTCGTTGGAAGCGTTTGATTTTAAAGGGCCAAAGCCCCAAACTATCTTAATCCTTATTGTTCTCTTGATTCTTTTCATCGTTTCATGGGGTTCTTTTGCCCTCGTCCCGGCAGGCCACAGAGGAGTTGTCCTCTGGTGGGGGAGTGTGGAAAAGAGAATCATGGGCGAGGGGCTCAATTTCAAAGTGCCTATTGCTGAAAGAGTGATTAAGGTCGACGTTAAGGTCCGACCCCATCCCTTCAAGGAAATCGATGCCTCTTCAAAAGAATACCAGATTGTGAAAATGACGGGAATGATGAACTTTCATATCGATCCATCTTTTGTGAATGACCTCTACCAGAAGGTGGGGCTTGATTTTGCCGACAAGGTGATCGATCCGGCTTTCAATGACTTTGTCAAGGAGGTTGTGCCTACCTACCCGATTGGGGAGATACTTCCCAAGAGGGAGGAGATCCGGCAGAGGGCGATGAAAAAGTTGGGAGATAACCTGTCGAGGTATCACATCATCGTCGATGACATCTACTTTGCCAACATCCGGTTTTCTCCTGGATATGAAGGGGCCATTGAGGCCAAGCAAGTGGCCCAGCAACAGGTGGAGACACAGAAACAGGTTTTGGCCCAGCGGGAAATTGAAGCTCAGCAAAAAAGTCGCCACCGCAAAAGGAGAGGCTGAATCCATTCTGGTGGTGGCTCAGGGACAGGCCAAAGCCAATGATGTGCTATCACGGTCGATCAGCCCGAT
>PEUO01000197.1 GCA_002780715.1 Deltaproteobacteria bacterium CG03_land_8_20_14_0_80_45_14 | reverse complement strand
GGAAAAAGCTATTTGACGGACCCCTTCTCACCGTAAAATATTTTTTTGATGTTCTGGATATGGAGCTTTGGAAAACACTCTTATATAAAGGACTCGATTTTGAGGGGGATGTCTTAAAACATCCTGAACATCTCCAGGAAGCCTATGAGGCGGGGAAAGAACTCGCTTTGGCGCTCCCTGGTTGAATGTTGACCCATTCGGCGGCACCAAGGCCCGTTCTTCAGGAGGGTGTATAAAGCGTCGCTCAGGGTCAACCCTGGGCTATCCCCCCGGCATTTATGTTGGGGAGTCGAAGGGTTGACACACCTCTTACAGCGTTATATATTTTTTATAGTTCCAAAATGAATGCTTATCATTGAACCGTGAGAGGAGGAGAGATTATGGAATTAAAAGGAAGCAAGACGGAGAAGAGCCTCTTAGCTGCTTTTGCCGGCGAATCCCAGGCCAGGAATCGCTACACCTATTTTGCCAGTGCAGCCAGAAAAGAGGGCTATGAACAGATTTCCGCCATCTTTCTGGAAACAGCCGAAAACGAGAAAGAACATGCCAAGCTCTTTTTCAATTTGCTCAAGGGAGGTGACGTAGAGATCATTGCGGCCTATCCTGCTGGTGTCATCGGAAATACCGCTGACAATTTGAAAGCAGCAGCAGCCGGAGAAAATCTTGAATGGACGAAACTTTATCAGGATTTTGCGGATGTGGCCAGGAAAGAAGGTTTTACAGAGGTCTATGAGACTTTCACCAATGTCGCCAAGGTCGAGAAGTTCCACGAGGCCCGATATATCAGTCTGTTAAAGAATGTGAAGGAAGGAAAAGTTTTCAAAAAGGATTCTTCTGTGAAGTGGCACTGTCGAAATTGTGGTTATGTCTTTGAAGGGAAGGAAGTCCCGGACAAATGTCCGGTCTGCAAACATCCCCGAGCCCACTTTGAAATTCTAGCGGAGAATTATTGATGATCCAAACTTTCTTTATTCTTTTTCTCCGGTATCTTTTTTCTTCTTATGCGTCTCTTCTCTCTCTCCATATCGTATCATCTTCTTCATCATGGCGCAGCAGTTGGCCGAACCTTCTTCATCCATGCAGCAGGCCTTCATCATTTCAACCATTTTCTCAAATTTCTCCTTATCTATTGTTTTTCTCCTTTCTGTTGATTGTAGAGTTTTATGAATCTTTGACTAATACAAAGGCAGTTAATATTTTGTCATTCCCAAATTCGAGATTCCGAAACAAGTTCGGAATGACATACTCTTTCTTGTCATGCTGAATTCATTTCAGCATCTTATTTAATGCCTTTGTATTAGATAGACGGAAGAGGGGCTGGAAAGGTTACATTGAGGTGTGCTTGTTTGGATTTGAACCGGGCCTCCATTTTCCGTTTTTCTTGACATGGACTGGCATTGATTTTATCCTGTAGGAAATATCGTTTATCAAAGGAGGTTGACCATGGTTAAGAAAAGTTTCAGCATTTTCATCCTTATCCTCTGTCTCGGACTGTTCTTGGCAGGATGTCCGAAGAAAACAGTAGTTGTTAATAGAGAACGGCCACCCGTCCAGAAGTCGGAAGAGGCAGCAAGACTTGAAGCTGAACGAGCAGCAAAAGAAGCTAAAGAGGCAAAAGAAAGAGAATTAGCAAGGATCAGGGAAGAAGAGGCTAAGATGGCGCGAGGGGGAGAGCTCGAAAAGAGTTTGGTCGCTAAAAAAGAACGAGGGATCGAAGGAGAAGTCTTTGAAAGTAAACTGCTTAAAGACATCCACTTCGACTTTGACAAATATGACATTCGTCGAGAGGATGAGGGAATCTTAAAAGAAAATGCGGCCTGGTTGAAAAAAAATCCTAAAATGAAGATCCAGATCGAAGGTCATTGTGATGAAAAGGGAACCGTCGAGTACAATCTCGCTCTGGGGGAAAGAAGGGCCAACAATACGAAAAAATATCTCGTCTCCCTTGGCATTGCTTCGGATCGTATTTCTATGATCAGTTATGGAAAGGAGAGACCTTTGGACCCGGGCCATAATGAGGATGCATGGGCTAAAAACCGAAGAGCTCACATTGTCGTGTTATCCAAGTAATCTAAGTATGCCCATTCGTAGGGATCATGGATCTTTCCCGAGGATTGACATTCAAGGAGGAAAAGTTGAAAAAATTCGGCAGGATTAAAATGTGGATCATTCTTCCCATCGGGGTGTTTCTGTTGGGATGCGCAACCATCAGAGACGTACGAATCCTTGATAGGGAGATTGATAAACTTCATTCGGAACTCAGTGTATTTCGAAACGAGAATAAGTCTTTCGAGAATAAATTTTATTCAGAACTCAGTGCCCTTCGAAAAGAGAATAACTCTTTAGAGAATAAAATCTCCGTCCTATCTGATGAGAACCAAAAGCTTAAGACGGAGTTTCTTTTCCGGCTCGAAAGCGTTCAATCTGAAGTTCGAATCCTCTCTACGGGTATCGAGGAATATAAGGATTATCTTAAAAGGCCCTCGAAAGAGATTGGCCGTGTTAAGGAAGATGTCGAGGTTCGATTGAGGATTTTGGAAGAGAGGAGGAAAAACCTGGAAGAGAAAAATAAAGCCCAGGAAGAGAAAATTAGAGAAATGGAGGATCGTCTCAAGGGCGCGGAAGGGAAGATAAAACAGACGGAGCTGGAAAGGTCGAGTCCAACCAAAGAGGTTCCTTCCGAACCCAAAGGGGTTTCCGCAGGGATGGGAGACCTGTATAAAGATGCTTACGAGACCCTTCAGAAGGGAGATTTAGAAGGAGCCCGGAGGAAATTTGAGGCATTTCTCAAACAGTACCCTAACACCGAGCTCTCTGGGAACGCCCAGTTTTGGATTGGAGAGACCTATTATCAAAAAAAGGATTTTGAGAAGGCCATCTTGGAATATGAAAAAGCGATCGCCAAGTATCCAGAAACGGGTAAAATTCCGGCGGCCTTATTCAAACAGGCCCTCGCCTTTCTGGAACTGGGTGACAAGACGAACGCTAGAAATCTTTTCAGAAGGGTCATCGAACGATTTCCACATTCGGACCAAGCGGAAATGGCAAAGAAGAAACTGGAAACAATGAAGTAAAGATCTCCGCCCACAGGGCGGGGCATTCTGCAGCATTTTCGTAAATTTCTGATAATAACAAAGGAAGATCTGTATCTTATAACGGAAAAAAGTTTCGTAATCCCATTTTTCTTTTCTCTTAAATCTCTCGCGATCACCGGGGTCTCTATATTCCGTTTATCTTGACATGGACGGGTGGTGAGTTTATCCTGTGGAAAATCTCAGGGTAAAAGACGCTAACGGGAGAGGGTGTAGTAGAGTAATTCAACATAGTTGACAACGTCCCGCTCCTCCGCACCTTTTCTTTGACCTTTTTCCTATCATTCACTGAAATATTGAGTGCTTGTCAGTAGAGCTCTTCACCAAAGCCTAAGTCGAGGGGTTGACAATTTCAGAGCATTATTATAATTTCCTTCCATCTTAAAAAAGGGTGAGGAGGGAGATGATGGACTATAAGGCATTTGTGGAGGAGCAGATTAATTCGATTAGAGAATCGGTAGGTAATGGCATTGCGATTAATGCACTGAGCGGTGGGGTGGACAGTTCAGTCGTTACAGTCCTTGGACACCGTAGCCTTGGCGATAGGCTCAAGACCGTTTTCATCGATAATGATCTGATGCGAAAGGGTGAGCCAGAGCGGGTGTTCAAAATCTTTGCTGACATGGGAATTCCTGTGCAGTTGGTGGACGCAAAGGCTGAGTTTTTGAGTGCGCTAAAAGGATTGACCGATCCTGAGGAGAAGCGTAACGCCATCACCAACACTTTCTATGCCAAAGTTTTCGGAAGACTTGTCCGTGAGACCGGAGCAAAGTTCCTGCTCCATGGAACCATCCTCACAGACATCGAAGAAACCGTGGCTGGTATCAAGCGGCAACACAACATCCTTGCACAGCTTGGCATTGATCCGGAGAAGGAATACGGCTATAAGGTTTTGGAACCCCTTCAGACACTGCGCAAAGATGGGGTCAGAAAGGTAGCGAAGGTGCTGGGACTCCCAGCTGAAATCACGAAGAGGATTCCTTTTCCAGGTCCTGCTCTTGCCACAAGGATTGTGGGAGAGGTGACAGAGGAGCGACTTGAGATTGTCCGAGAGGCTACAGCTATTGTAGAGGAAGAACTCGGTAAAAGTAGGGCATTTCAATACATGGCAGTCCTTCTTAATGACAAGGCCACCGGAATCCGCGAGGGCAAGCGCGAGTTCGGACAGATCATCGTGGTTCGATGCCTCAACAGCGTGGATGCGAGGACTGCAACGGTTACGAAAATCCCCTGGGATAAGCTAACCCGTATAAGCAAGCGCATCACATCTATCAAGGGAGTGAATCGTTGCCTTTATGATCTTACACCCAAGCCTCCTGCGACCATTGAATATATTTAATTCAAGAGGATTTCGGGATTACCTAGGGAAAAAGAGCTTTTGGTCGAAGGGCAAGGATAAAAATACCGGTGGTGAAGAAAGACCGGCAATCGGTGTTGAAGCTCGTATCGAATCTCGTTTTTTGGACACTGGAAACTCGAGCTTCTATTTTCAAACTTCTCGCTTCGATACGAGCATCGTCACCGTTAAACAATATTTGATCTTACACCAAACAGGCCTCGTTACCGTAACCTTAATCCGAGATTTTCTTTATCAACCCTTTTAATTTATCTATGGCTGGAGGGAGTACCTCTCCGATTTTTTCTTCAAAACGCAGATGACAACTCCTGTCCATCGGAGTCTCTCCCTGATTGATAATGGCCAGGCGGGCTCCTGATCTCAGGGCTACCCTGGGCATATCATTCGCAGGGCTGACAACGAGACTGGATCCCACGACAACAAAAAGATCGCAATAACTTGAATGCTGGAAAGAATCCTCAAGATCTTTTTGAGGAAGAGGATCGCCAAAGTTCACAACACTCGAAACCAGCCTGCCTCCGCACTCGCAGATGTCTATTCCCAGGGATTTGTCCACCTGAGTCTGACAGCGCTTACATCTGAGCTTTGAGACATTCCCATGGAGTTCAGCCAATAGCTCTGGCCGAATCCCGGAACGAAGATGGAGGTTATCCACATTCTGGGAAATGAGGAATTTCAATTTACCTAAATTCTGCAGTTCGACAATCGCTCGATGACCGGCATTTGGCTCGACCGAAGTGAAAGGTCTGGTTTTTGGTGGAAGTCCTTTGTATTGCCTTGTCCAGATCCCATCCGGTCCTCGAAAATCAGGCAAACCTGATTCGGTGCTGATGCCCGCCCCAGTAAAGACGACGAGATATTTTGCTTCGAACATCCATTGCGCCAATTTTTTAATCCTTTGTTCTAAATTCGTCATGGTCGCTCTCTTAATTTGGAAATCCGTTGGAAGTCATCCTATTTTACAACTTCACAAAAATTTTGTAAAAAAGTTATAATACTTCGAGTTTTAGACTGGTCGGGAAAGGAGAGAGGATGAATCACGAAGACTGGGTGCGAAAGGAATTGCGGGCATTGAGTAAATCTCTCGGTTTCCGATATACCCCGCTTGAAGAAATAGAGAACCGTTTCACCAGGATCAGAACCGGAATGAAAAAGCAAAAGATGGATGCGTTGTTGGTGGTTCAGAAGATGAATTTTTATTATCTGTCAGGAACTACTCAGGATGGTCTTCTCTTTGTACCCTCGGAAGGCAAACCGCTACTGATGATCAAGAGGGAACTGGAGCGGTCCAGAGTGGAATCACCCATTCAAGACATTATTGCATTAAAATCAAACCGAGAGATACCCTCGCTGATTGAGGCCCATTGTGGCAAACTCCCAAATAGCCTGGGACTGGAGTTGGACGTCCTCCCTGTAAGAGATTACTTCAAGTTTCAGGAACTCTTTCCAAACACCAAGTTCATGGATGTCTCCCAGATCCTGCGAGAAATCCGGAAGATAAAATCTCATTTCGAGATTGATCTGATGAAAAAGGCAGGAGAAATAGGAAAGAAGGTTTACCTGGAGGCTAAAACGGTCCTTAAAGAGGGGATGACCGAAATTGAGTTCGGTGGCCTCTTGGAAGCAGCGGCTAAGAAGTATGGTCACGAAGGGCTTCTCAGGGTCAGGTCACTCAACTACGAGGCTTATACCTGGCATGTTTTGAGCGGTCTTACGGGAGGAATCGTTAGCCAGTCGGATTCTCCCATGGGTGGACTGGGCCTTTCGCCAGCTTTTCCGGTTGGAGCAAGTCTCAAGGTCATGAGCACCCATGAACCAATCCTGGTGGACTTTGGAACATGCTTTCATGGCTATCAGGCGGACGAAACCCGCATGTTTTCTATCGGAAAAATGAAAAAGAAATTTATTGATGCTTACAATGCCTGCAAAGAGATCCACGACGCTGTTTTGGAAGAGACTCAGTCAGGAGCAGATTGCGAAGCCATCTTTATGAAGACCCTTCGGTTAGCAGAGAAGCTGGGCTATAAGGACAGTTACCTGGGGCCGCCAGGACTTCAAACCCGTTTCATTGCCCACGGCATCGGCATGGAATTGAACGAATTGCCTTTTATTGCTCACGGGCAATCTTATCCTCTGGAGAAAGGGATGACTTTTGCTCTGGAACCCAAAATCGTCTTCCCCGGGGAAGGTTCTGTGGGGCTTGAAAATACCGTGGTAGTCACTGAGAATGGTTACGAAATCCTTACCCCGGTTTCACAAGAGATCTTTCAAGTGTGAAGTTGCCCACCGGGGGTGTTGTTTTTATTTACAAAGAGCGAATGTTAAGCTGAGTTAAAAGGGGATGCTTTCCAATTGAAGGAGAGAACAACGCCCCGGCTGAACGATCAAGGAGCCGGCGCAATCTTTCACTGCGTCTCTCTCCAGCGATGGGTTAAATACATCCTTCTTCAGTCCTTTGAATTGGTGCGCTCGAATCCGGTTTACCGAACAATTTCTCAACATCCGACTTACTTTTCTTTTCGGCGCTAGTGGTGTTGCACATATTTAAAGGTGGGTTTGTTATCTTATTTAACTCCATCCATCTATAACACTGCCCTTAGGAAGCTCTTTTTTATCTTCATAAACTCCTCCTTTGATTGTTGGCAACCTGACCATACAATGTGATGTTATGACAAAAAAAGGTAACGTTTCTTAGCTATGGCATTTAGCTCACCAAGTGATACCGCCGAATGTCCGGTTCAGCTGCGACGAGGTTGGGCAACTTAATCAGGGCGTCTTTGAAGTGCTTTGTGGCAAAGTGAGATTCGAGAGCTGTGTCGCTCTGCCACTCCTCAATTAAAGTGAAATCGGTTGGATCCTCATTGTTTTGAAGTAGCTTGTAGTTCAGGCACCCAGGCTCTTTACGGGTAGGCTCAACCAGAGAGCTTAGTACTGATAGAAGCTCATTCACCTTGCCAGAGCGTGCCTTAACCCTTGCAATCACTCTCAAAGTATCTTCTGCCATTCTTTACCTCCTTTCTTTTCTGCGTTCTCAACAGCTTATTTTGCGTAAATTATACGGCAGAAATGTCGTATAATCAACAAGACATAGTATTGATTTTTTGTAGTAATCTTCATCATCAGAGGATACTTTCGAGGAGTGGATTAAAGGAAGTAATCTTCGGAAATTCCTTCTAAAATCTCAATTTGGTATTGGATTTTGGGCGGGAATCTGGTTTGGAAATTATCCTTTTTAAGCCTTTCCACATCATCCATCAAACCTCACCATTTTGTCCCCCCCCAATCTCTTTTTAAGGGCAAGAATCTCCTTTTATGAATTTGAATAAAATGGTCTGGACCTCGTCTAAACATATAAAGACGAAAGAAAGGGAGTAATTGTATGAATAAAAAACTGGTTTTCGTTGGGATACTGCTTCTGGTTGGTCTGACGTTGTCGGGCTGCGTCACGGTTGGTGGCTACGGTTATGGTTATGGAGGCTATGGCTATGACCCTGGTTACAGCTATGGTTATAGTTATAGCTCTCCATATAGCTACGGCTACCAACATTACGATTATGGATATTCCCCTAAATATCCCCACTATCCTTATGGTGGAGACAGGGATCATCACGGTTCAGGGCATGGATCCCCTCGTTGGCGATGAGATAGAGATAATAGGGCAGGGGGACACAACCTCTAACTGGTTGAGGCTTTCCCCCTGCAGTGTGGCATTTCTGGCCAAACAATTCCCACCCGATCCCCCCCTCCCCCTCAAGAGACTGTGTCACAATGAGGGAAATGCTATGTTTGTCATTCTGAACCCTTCGCCATGTGTCACCCTGACCCTGAGTGAACCGAAGGGGAAGG
>PEUO01000132.1 GCA_002780715.1 Deltaproteobacteria bacterium CG03_land_8_20_14_0_80_45_14 | reverse complement strand
ATGATCCGCTGATCATAACTTGAACATGCTAAACGCTTAGCGCTCTGCGCATAGCGTTAACTAACATCTTTATTTTAATCTTAATCTTAACCTTAACCTTAGCCTGAGCCTTAACCTTAACCTTAGCCTTAACCTTAAAGATTTATGCCCGATCCCATTGTTGTTTTGGTTACCTGTGGTTCTGAAGAAGAAGCGCTAAAAATTGCCAATGCTTTGGTGGAAGAACATCTCGCCGCTTGCGTCAACCTTGTCTCTCCGGTCCGTTCCATCTATCGATGGGAAGGAAAAATCTGGGACGAAAAGGAATGGCTGTTGATCATCAAGACACAAAAGCAAAGGTTTGAGGAGTTGGAGAAAAAAGTCAAGTCCCTTCACTCCTATTCTGTCCCGGAAATCATCAGCCTTCCTATTGTGGAGGGTTCTTCGTCTTACCTCAAATGGATCAGGGAAAACACAAAATAATGATTGGTGGATTAAGTAAGACTTGGTTTTCTAAGATGAAAGTCTGTGTTCTGTTCGAAAGTGTAGGCCACTCTTAAGAGCATCCCTTCATCGAAGTGCTTCCCCATGATCTGAAGGCCTATTGGGAGTCCTTCGTGGCTAAACCCGCAGGGGATAGAGATCGCGGGAATGCCTGCAAGGTTAACCGGAATGGTATGGATATCGGATAAGTACATCTGGAGGGGATTTTCTGTCTTCTCACCAATTCGAAAGGCCGGTGTGGGTGTGGTCGGCGCCACGATAACATCCACCTTTTGAAAGGCCTCCTCAAAATCTTTTCTCATCAAAGTTCTCACCTGTGAAGCCTTTCGGTAGTAGGCTTCATAATATCCAGCAGACAGGACATAGGTTCCCAGGATGATTCTTCGTTTTACTTCTTTTCCAAATCCTTTTGCGCGGGTCTGGGCATACATCTCCATCAGATCCCGATACCCTTTCGAACGAAGGCCGTATTTCACCCCGTCATATCGAGCCAGATTGGAACTGGCCTCTGCTGTCGCAATGATGTAATAAATGGCCACCGCATATTCCGTATGAGGTAAAGAGACTCTCTGGATTTCGGCCCCCCATTTTCTAAAGAAATCGATCGCTTCTTTAACTGACCTCTCTACCTCCGGATCCATTCCCTCCACAAAATATTCTTCAGGGATCCCTATTCGAATTCCCTTGGCGTCCCTTTTGAGTGATCGCTTATAATCCGGAACTTCCACATTCACAGAGGTCGAGTCATAAGGATCATAGCCGCTGATCGCATCCATCAGGATAGCAGAGTCCTCCACATCTTTTGTGATCGGACCGATCTGATCCAAAGAAGAGGCAAAAGCCACCAGGCCATATCTGGATACTCTGCCATAAGTCGGTTTCAATCCGACCACGCCGCAACAGGCGGCTGGCTGCCGAATAGACCCTCCTGTATCCGTTCCCAGAGCGGCGATACATTCGTCAGCGGCCACCGCGGCTGCCGAACCGCCACTGGAACCTCCTGGAATCCGCTTAAGGTCCCAGGGATTATGAGTGATATGAAATCCTGAGTTTTCTGTGGAGGACCCCATGGCAAACTCATCCATGTTGAGCTTTCCCAAAAAAACGGCTTCCCTCTTTTTGAGTTTCTGAATCACTGTCCCGTCATAAAATGGGATATATCCTTCTAAAATCTTAGAGGCACAAGTCGTCCGAATCCCTTTCGTGCAAAGGATATCTTTCAACCCAATGGGGACTCCTGCCAGGCCTCCAATCCCTTCTCCTTTAGCAATTTTTCGATCCACCTGATCAGCCTGACGGAAGGCCTCTTCTTCTGTCAATAAGAGATAGGCTTTGATCTTTCCTTCTGTCTTTTTGATCCGCCGGTAGAGGGCCTCCGTGGCCTCCCTGGAAGTGACCTCTTTCTTAACCAAAAGGTCATGCAATTGATGAATGGTCAATGAGTGTAGATCCATAATTATCCCAAAATTGGAATATTGGAATGATGGAATGTTGGAATAATGATTAAAAATTTCTTCAGATTCTTAGCATTCTGTCTTTTGTCCCATCATTCCATTGTTCCATTATTCCATAATTCCATTTTTGTCGTTTTATTCGATGATCCTCGGCACCTTAAAATGTCCACGCTCTTCATCGGGTGCAATAGCCAACGCCTCTTCTTGCGGAAAAGAAGATTTGACTTCATCCTCTCTGAAGACATTATGAACGGGGATGGCGTGGGAAGTGGGCTCCACCCCAGTGGTATCGAGCCGGTTCAATTGTTCCATATAGGTAAGGATTTGTTCCAATTGATTCCCAAAAGTCACCTTTTCCTCTTCAGACAACTCAAGGCGAGCCAGCCTCGCCACTTTTTCAATATCCATTTTCATCCGTTTGACTCCTTCAAAGGAATTAATTAACTCCGACAAATACATTACGATAGGGGTTATTGAAAAATTCGAAATCCGAATATCGAAACTCGAAACAAATTCAAAATCTCAATTTTCAAATGACCTAAACTTTACTTATCACTTGTTTTGGATTTTGGTTATTTGATATTGTTTCGGATTTCGGATTTCGTGCTTCGGATTTGAAATAACCATTGTTTCGCATTCTGTAAAGGACTAATAACATCCTCCAGCGCCGTTCTCTATCCTAACATCTCTTTGATTTTCACCAGGCTCTCTTCTAATTTCTCACGCTGGGAACTGAACTCCAGCGCTTTCTCCTTTACCTCCCGAACGATCTCCGGAGGGGCCTTAGAAAGAAACTGCTCATTGGAGAGCTTCTTCATGATGAAAGCGCTCTCCTTCTCAATTTTCAATATCTCCTTCTGGAGTCTTTTCGCCTCTTCTTCCATCCGAGACCGTTCCATTGGGACAAAGATTTCAACACCCCGGACAACCACAAAAGCGCTGTAGAGTGGTTTTTCAAGATCCCGTCCGAATTTAAACTTTTGGACCAGAGCGAGGGACTGAATGAAGGATTGATTTTCTTGAAGCCTCTCCTCCACTTCTTCACTCTTGGTTCGAAAGAGAACAGTGATCTGTTCTCCTGGTGGAAGGTTCATTTCCCCTCGGATGTTTCGAAGGGCATTGGTCACTTCAATGATCAGTCCCATCTCATCCGCCACGGCTTCATCATCATACCGGTCGTCGGGTTTTGGAAATTTGGCAATCATGATCGATTCATTTTCTTTACGCTGGGGTAGTTGTTGCCAGATCTCTTCAGTGATAAATGGCATAAAGGGGTGAAGTAATCTGAGGATTGAATCGAGGACTTCTAAAAGTGTTCGCTTGGTAAGGCTCTGCCTCTTCTTGCCCTCCTCATTATAGAGGTAGAGTTTGGTCAGTTCAAGATACCAGTCGCAGAATTCATGCCAGATAAATTGGTAGAGGGTATGTGAAGCTTCATTGAATTTATAATCTTCTAATGATTTCTGAACTTCCCGTATCGCCTGATTCAACCTTCCCCGGATCCAACGATCTGGGAGGCTAAACTCCTCTGGGGGGTATTCTTCGATCATCTCCTCAACATTAAAATGATCAAGATTCATCAGGGCGAAACGAGAGGCATTCCAGATCTTATTGGCAAAATGGCGGTACCCCTCTGTCCTGGACTCTGAAAGTTTTAAATCGCTTCCAGGCATGGTCAACGCCGCCAGGGTAAAACGGAGAGCATCGGCGCCGAAGCGATCGATGAGATCGAGAGGATCGATCACGTTTCCACGGGTTTTTGAATATTTTTCACCTCTCTCATCCCTCACCAATCCGTGGATATAAACATCTCTGAAGGGAACATCGCCCATAAACTTCAGACCCATCATCATCATCCTGGCTACCCAGAAGAAGAGGATGTCGAAACCGGTCACCAGGACAGAAGTGGGATAAAACTGCTTCAACAACTTCGTCTCTTTTGGCCATCCCATGGTGGAGAAAGGCCAGAGGGCAGAACTGAACCAGGTATCTAAAACATCTGTCTCAGGGGTTAAACGATTGGAACCACATTTCGAACAAGCGGTCGGTGTCTCCTTGGACACCATCACCTCTCCGCATTGTCCACAATACCAAGCAGGGATGCGATGCCCCCACCAGATCTGTCGAGAGATGCACCAATCCCTAATATTCTCCATCCATTCAAAATAGGTCTTCTCCCAGACCTCAGGGATGATTCGAGTATTTCCATTTCGAACTGCCTCAATCGCCGGTTTTGCCAAGGGTTTGGTTTTGACAAACCATTGGAGAGAAAGGTTCGGCTCAACGGCAGTCTTACAACGATAACAATGACCTACCACGTGGCGGTAGTCCTCTATTTTTATCAGAACCCCATCCCGCTCAAAATCTTCGATGATCTGTTCTCGACATTCAAAACGATCCATCCCTTGATAAGGCCCTGCATTTTCATTCATTCGGCCTGCTTCATCGATCACCTTGATCTGTTCAAGATCATGATTCAATCCGATTTCAAAATCATTGAAATCGTGAGCCGGGGTGATCTTCAGACAGCCTGTTCCGAATTCAATATCCACATAGGGGTCGGCGATGACAGGAATCTCACGATTGACGACAGGAAGGGTGACCTTCTTCCCGATCACCGCCTGATAGCGTTTATCTTCTGGATTGACCGCCACAGCCGTATCCCCAAGCATGGTTTCCGGTCGTGTGGTCGCCACGATGACAAAACGATCACTCTCCTTGAAATAATATTTAAGATGATAGAGTTTCCCTAAGACCTCTTGATGTTCCACTTCGAGATCGGATAAAGCGGTTTGGCATCGGGGACACCAATTAATGATGTAATGACTGCGGTATATCAGGCCTTCCTGATAGAGGCGGATAAAAACCTCTTTGACCGCCTCGGAGAGGCCTTCATCCATGGTAAACCGTTCACGGCTCCAGTCACAGGAAGCTCCCAGCTTCTTCAACTGACTGATGATCGTTCCCCCGGATTGTTCTTTCCACTTCCAAACCCTCTCGATGAATTTTTCTCTTCCCAGGCTGTGGCGATCAAGGCGTTCCTCCAAAAGTTGTTTTTCCACGACGTTCTGAGTGGCAATCCCCGCATGGTCCGTCCCTGGCATCCAGAGGACATTGTAGCCCCCCATCCTTTTAAATCGAACCAGAATATCTTGTAGGGTATTGTTCAGTGCGTGTCCGATGTGAAGGACACCGGTTACATTTGGAGGTGGGATGACAATAGAATAGGTTTTCTGTTCTGCATGTTCATCAGCCTTGAAATAGCCGCGCTTCTCCCAATAATGATACCATTTCTCCTCCACCAGGTGGGGATCATAAGATTTGTCCAAGACCTTTGAGGCCATCGATGCACCCTTTGCCCTCCCTATTCCTTTTCTCCCTTCTGAAGCCGTTTGATCTCCTCTTGAATCGCTTTCTCCGCCAAATCCGGAACAACCTCTCTCACCATCTTCTCAATCCGTTCAAGGGTAAGGCCGACGATACTCTGGGTCATCTCCGGAACAAGTTTTGTGACGATCTCCTTAATCATCTCTTGGACCTTTTGTGAGATGACCTCTTGCATCTGTTTATCCACTGCCCTCACCAAGGGAGGGACCTCTTCCAGAAAAATTTTCGAAGCCTCCATCTCCTCGAGTTTATCCATCCTTATCTCTTCAGCCCCACTCTCCTCGGGCCTCACCTCTTCAGGCTTCAACTCTTTCGGCTCCTCAATGGCACGAATCTCGTCCTCTCCCAATATCTCTTCCAAAAGTTCATCTGGAAATTCCTCTTCAGGCAGTTCCTTAAGTTCCTCTTCCTCTGCTGGGATCTCTATAGA
Source organism: Deltaproteobacteria bacterium CG03_land_8_20_14_0_80_45_14 (assembly GCA_002780715.1). GTDB lineage: Bacteria > Desulfobacterota > BSN033 > BSN033 > UBA1163 > UBA1163. The sequence goes on along the minus strand of PEUO01000132.1, from coordinate 2,473 downwards.
AATAGCTTCTTCTCCGACCTCTTTCTTGGGTTCCTCAATAAAAATTGGCGGAATTTCTTTCTCCACGGATTCTTCTATAGGGATGGTTTCTTTTAAGATCTGTTTCTTAGGCTCCTCGATCGAAAAGGATTGGAGTTCTTTTTCTGGCAGCTCAGCTATTGCTTCCTTCTGAAGGGCCGCTTCAAATTCTTCGAACTCAAAGCTTTTTTCAGCCGGCTCTTCCATCTTGAACGATCTTTCTTCTATATCCCTTGCCTCCGCCTCCTTTTCAGAAGGCCACTCCTTCTCTAAAGAGGGTCTGAGTTGTTCCACCTTTTCCAGAATCTCCTCTAATTCGATCTTCTCAAAAAGTTCCTCTTCGGGTGGGGCTTCTTTCGGAGGTATTTCCCTTTTCAATTGGAGATCCATCTCTTTGATGGCTTCCTTTTCCCTCTCTGGATGTAATACCAATTCTTTTTCCTCTGGTTTTTCTTCAAGCTCCAGTTTTTCCCAAGGCTCCAGAGGAGTGATTTCCCCAAAGGGTTCTTCTTTCCCTGAGGTTATATAATTATCAATGCTCATCCTGGATTCGGGTTCTTCCACAACATCCACCAATTCGATGATCTCTTCTTCCTCCTCCCCTATTGCATCCAATAAAAACTCGTCCTGCTTTTCAGAAACCATTTCTTCTTTCTTTCCGATCGCCTCCCCTTCCATCAGATGGTCCACCAAATTGAGAATCTCACCTTCGTTGAGAGGTTTTGAGATCACCCCGTTTGCCTGGAAACGCTTTCGATCTTTTTCCGAAATCTCATCAAAAATACTTGAAATGAGGATGAATGGGATATGTTTAAACTCTGGATCCCTTTTAATGGCCCCACATAATTCCAAACCGCCCATCCCTTGAAGATCTGCCCCTGAAGCCATGATGATATCCGGTTTGAAAAGTTTTGTCCGGAGAAGAGCATCTTCTCCGTTTTCTGAAAAGATGAGGTGATAATCAGTAGTTTCAAAAATTTTTTGAAACTCTTCCTGATCGGCCTTATCCGAATCAGCAATTAGAATTTCCTTTGCCATTCCTCGGTCTCCTTTTGGCGGTTGGAGAAAACTGATCCTAATCCTTTAAATTGTAATTTTCTATCACAAGGAATATGGAATGTCAAGAAAATCGCAGTTTTTTGTCTATAGGATAGTCCTTTCACTGTTTTTTGACAAGGCAGTCTTTCATGAGAATAAATGATCACCCTTAACTCTCCTCTTTACAGAACAACCCAAGGAAGGGGAAGAAAAACTTTTTCATAAAGACTGAAGGCATAACGGTCTGTCATGCCCGCGAGAAAGTCACATACGGATCGCTCCAAGGAGTCAACCAGCGATTCCGTCTTGATCAGCGTTAAAAAATAATCCGGATGATCGACCAGATATTGATAGAGCTCTCTCAATATTTTTGTCGCCTTATGAAAATCGGCATGAACGGCTTCGCTCTCATAGACATGCTCCCAGAGGAATTCCCGAAGGTCCCAAATCGCTGAGAGGACCCCTTTTGAAATGGAAAGCTTTCCCTCCCCGGATCGGAGGGTTTCTTGGATAATATCATTGACCATCGTATTAATTCGTTTGGAATGGGTATTGCCCAGACATTTCAGACAATCAACGGGAATATCGCTTGGGGAAATCACCCCTCCCCGAATCGCGTCATCGATATCATGGTTGATATAGGCAATGATATCCGCAATCCTTACCACCTGACCTTCAAGCGTAAAGGCCATCCCTTCGGGATCTTCGCAGAGGATCTCTCCCTTCCCTTTGGTATGCTTCAAAATACCATCTCTGACCTCAACGGTAAGATTCAATCCCTTTCCATCCTTCTCCAACAGATCAACGACTCTCAGGCTTTGATCGGCATGGTTAAACCCGCCTGGAACAATTTCATTCAGGGTATCCTCTCCGGCATGGCCAAATGGGGTATGGCCCAAATCGTGCCCCAATGAGATGGCTTCTGTTAAATCTTCATTGAGATGGAGGGCTTTGGAAATCGTCCGAGCAATCTGAGAAACTTCAAGGGTATGAGTCAATCGGGTCCGGTAATGATCACCCGTTGGAATGAGAAAGACCTGGGTTTTATGTTTCAATCTCCTAAAAGACTTGGAATGGATGATTCGATCTCGGTCGTGTTGGAAGGCTGGTCGGAGTGGACATTCCTCCTCAAAGAATTGGCGGCCTTTCGTCTTTGAACTCAATGTCGCAAAAGGAGAGAGCATCTTTTTCTCCCGCTCTTCTAACTCCTCCCTGACCGTCTTTAGCAATTGACAAATCTCCTTTTAATCGAATATGCTTTATATAGGTAACTTATCATAAAAAAGGGGTTTTATCAAACAGATCCCCCCTTTAACAGCAATTCTCGGTGAGTTCGCAACCTATTGAGATTCTTCGCTTCGCCCTGTACCATACTAGGTTCAGGGCTTCGCTCAGAATGACAACTGGGGACTTTCGT
>PEUO01000186.1 GCA_002780715.1 Deltaproteobacteria bacterium CG03_land_8_20_14_0_80_45_14 | reverse complement strand
ATAAGAGCTCCGAGGATGTATTAAAAAGCCATTTGGAGAGTATACCTGGGTCAAGGGTTTTATTGATATTCACCTATCGGCCTGAATTTGTTCACACCTGGGGGGCAAAGTCCTATCACAATCAACTAACTTTGCATCGGCTTTCCAACCGGGAAAGCCTTGAGATGGCAACCCATATTTTAGGGACAAAGGAAATTGAAAAGGGGTTAGAGGAGTTGGTTCTTGAAAAAACAGAAGGTGTTCCATTCTTCATCGAAGAGTTTATAAAGTCCCTTAAAGACCTGAAGATCATCGAGAGAAAGGAAAATGTATATCGATTAACAAAAGATGTCCATCAACTGACCGTTCCTTCGACAATCCAGGATGTAATTATGGCCAGAGTTGATTCACTGCCTGAGGGAGCGAAAGAAGTACTTCAGACTGGATCTGTCATTGAGAGAGAATTCAGTTACCCATTGGTAAAACATATTATGGGCCTCCCGGAACAGGAATTACTCTCCCATCTTTCCATAATAAAAGACTCAGAACTTCTCTATGAGAGGGGCATATTTCCCCAATCCAATTATATCTTTAAACATGCCCTGACCCGTGAGGTAGTGTATGATTCAATCTTGGCCAAAAGGAAGAAGAAACTTCATGAAGAGATCGGAAATGCCATCGAAGAGTTAAACAAAGATAATTTGAGTGCGCATTACGAAGTTTTGTCCGAGCACTATTTTTTGGGTGAAAATTATTTGAAATCGGCTGAGTATTCGAAGTTAGCGAGCAGGAAGGCTGAAAAGACAGCTTCGCTCAATGATGCGATTGTTTTTGCTAAGAAAAGAATAGCATCTATCGAGCAATTACCGCAGACAGAAGATGTGGAAAAACAAATTATTGATGCCCGTACAGTTCTTGGACTCTATATGGTTCAAATGATGTATCATATCGAGGCCAAAGAAGCCGTCGACCCAATTACTGATTTAGCCATAAAACATAATTATAAGAGGAGACTTTGCCAGATATACTCCATCCTTGGCTCCTACTATTGGTCTATAGAGGAAAATTATCCGGAAGCATTTCGAGCCTTTGAAGAAGCCCTGAAGATATCAGGGGAAGTAAAAGACATTCTTACTTCAGTCCTGGCGAGCGTGTGGTTTGGGAATGCATTGGGCTTTAACTGTGAATTTGAAAAATCATTAAACCATACCCAACGAGCCCTTGATATTAATTTGGCAGCGAGAAATCTTTGGGGAATTTCAACAATCAAGAGCATTTTAGCCCTTTTTTGTTATTACTACCCAGGAAAAATAAAATTAATGGCCCAAATTTCCAGCGAAGCTGTCGATGGTGCCGAAGAAAGCGGAGATATTTATTCCAAAGCGCATGCATATAATGCTTATGGGATTTTCTGCTACGCCAATGGACACCTTGAGGTGGCAGAAGGCCATCTTTTGAAGGCAGCCGAATTTTGTGAAAAGATTAATTACCATGTTTGGAATTTCTGTGCACGATTTAACCTTGGAGAGGTCTATTTTGAATTAAGGGATTTCCAGAAATCCAAAGAACATTACGAAAAAGGGAGTATCATCTTAGACAAAATTCGATGTCTTCCATCCTGGTCGAATCTTGGAAAAGTAGGTTTAGTTAGATCAAAGGTGATGAATAAAGAAAAAGATGTGGATTTAGAATCGTTGTATGCTCATTCACGAAATAATAGAGTGAAGGTTATTGAAGGATATATGTCGAGATATATCGGAGAAATCCTATTAAATATAGATGAACAACACATATCTGAGGCAGTGCATTGGATTCAGAAGGCCATCGAAGTGGATCAAAAGAACCGAATGATGTTCAATCTGGGGAGAGACTATCTCCTTTTCGCAGACCTGTTCAAACGAAAAGGCGATAGATTAAAAGCCCAGGAGAATCTCGGCAAAGCCATTGAAATCTTCGAAGGATGCGGCGCCGACGGGTGGATGGAGAAAGCCGAGAAAGAACTCATCTCACTTTAGAAATCGGGGACGGGTTCAAATTTTTTATAGAGATCTGTTATGGCAAGATTTGCACGGCAGGCAATAGCTGATATTCCCTATCATGTCATTAACCGAGGCAATAATCATCAGACTATCTTTTTCCGTATAGCTGATTATCAGTTTTTCCTCGATGCGCTTGAATCGGCGAAAGAAAAATATCTATGTAAAATTTACAGTTTTATTTTAATGCCTAATCATATCCACCTTCTTCTCGAATCTGTTAAGGAAGGGGGATATCTTGCAAATTTTATGAAATATATTTCCCAGAGACATGGGCAATATATCAACAAACGCTATAACAGAACGGGGACATTATGGGAAGGTCGGTTCAAAAGCTGCCCTATTTCTACCGATCGTTATTTATTAGCATGCAGCCGTTACATTGAAATGAATTGTGTGCGAGCAGGTATAGTGAAATCACCAGAAGAATATGAATTTAGTAGTTATAGGGCAAAAATCGGATTGAAGGAATTAGAATGGTTAGATCTTGATCCAATGTATTTGAGCTTAGAAGACACACCTAAAGAAAGGCAGAAGAGATATCACCAATGGACACGGGAAAGCATCCCTGAAGGTGAATGGGATACCGTAAGGAGAACAATCCAAAGGAATTGGGCTTTGGGTAATGACAAGTTCACAAGAGAGATTGAAAACATTTTAGGTCGGAGATTTGAAATTAAGAAAGCAGGTCGAAAACATAAAATAGGATAAAAAATGTGAACCCGTCCCCAATTTTCTAACTTACTATCTTTTTAAATTCTTCTTCGGTGAGGGTCTTAATTCCTAATTCCTTGGTTTTTTCGGATTTGGAGCCGGGGTCTTCACCTACCACGACATAGTCCACTTTCTTCGAAACGCTGGAGGCGGTCATTCCGCCTAAGGATTCTACCAGATTTCGAGCTTCTTCCCTTCCAAAAGTCTTGAGGGTTCCTGTGAAGAGAAAAGTCTTGCCTGTTAGCTTTCCCTTCTCCTTTATTTTGGGCTCGATCACCTTTACCCCAGCCTTTTTCAGTAATTCGATGGATTCTTTGTTTTTCTTATCCCTGAAGAATTGGATAACACTTGCTGCCACTTCAGGGCCTATCCCTTCTATTTCCATGAGGTCCTCTTCCGAGAGGTGGAAGAGATCGTCTAACCGTGGGAAATGACGAGCCAGGTCTTCTGCAGTGGTTTCACCTACGTGACGGATGCCCAGGGCATAGAGAAACTTTGATAAAGGTTTGGTCTTACTCTTTTCAATGGCGTCGATGATATTTTGGGCTGATTTGTCTGCCATGCGCTCCAATTCGATGAGCTCTTTTTTATTGACATAGTAAATATCGGCCACGTCCTTGATCAAACCTTTTTCCACCAATTGATCTGTCAGTTTCACACCCAGGCCTTCAATATTCATTGCCCGTTTGGAGGCAAAATGTTTGATCCGGCCTTTCAATTGAGCAGGACAGTCCAGGCCATTGCATCGGTGAATGGCCTCATCTTTGATGACCTCTGCTCCGCACACCGGACACTTTGATGGCATCCTGAACTTCTTTTCCGTTCCTTTCCGTTTCGAAGTAATCACCTGGACCACTTCAGGAATGACATCTCCTGCCCTCTGGATGACCACTGTATCTCCCACTCTTACATCTTTCTTGTCAATCTCATCCTGATTGTGAAGCGTGGCCCTGCTGACCTCGACCCCTCCCACTTTCACTGGCTCCATCACTGCCACGGGTGTGAGGGCTCCGGTCCTTCCGACCTGGACGATAATATCTAATATCTTTGTTGTTTCCTGTTTGGGTTGGAATTTAAAGGCCAGCGCCCACCGTGGGCTTCGGGCGATTTCACCGAGCCTTGCCTGGAGATCGAGCCGATCCACCTTGATTACAATTCCATCGATCTCATAGGGAAGGGCTTCCCTCTTCTCGTTCATCTTGTGATAATATTCCAAAACTTCATCGATATTTTGACATCTCTGAATATTGGGATTCGTCCTCAAGCCCCATTTGGGAAAGGTCTGAAGAATCTCCGAATGGGTTTTAAATGTCCGACCTCTCACCTCGCCTACGCCGTAACAGTAAATTTCCAGAGGTCGCGCTGCAGTGATCTTTGAATCGAGCTGGCGAACCGAGCCGGCTGCTGCATTTCTTGGGTTGGCAAAAAGTGGTTCTTCCATCTCTTCTCTTTTTCGATTGAGTTCCTTAAATTTCTTGAGTTGTATGATCACTTCACCCCGAACCTCAAATCGTTCCGGGGCTGGAATTTCTTTTCGAATGAGTTGAAGAGGGATGGTCTTGATGGTTCGGAGATTCTGAGTAATGTTTTCACCATTGACTCCGTCACCACGTGTGGAGCCCACGACAAACTGCCCTCGTTCGTAAACGAGTTCAACAGCCAGCCCATCAAGTTTGGGTTCTGCCACATAGGTAATATTTGCAGAGGATCCCAAAAACTTCTTCACCCGTTTGTCAAAATCCCTTGCCTCAGATTCGTCGAAAGCATTTGCAAGGCTGAGCATTGGAAGCGTATGTCTGACAATTTCAAAGGATTCTAAAGGAGGGGCGCCAACCCTTTGTGTGGGTGAGTTTGGAGAGCGAAGCTCGGGGTATTCGTCTTCAAGTTTCTCAAGCTCCCTCATCAGGCGGTCGTATTGAGCATCCGAAATTTCTGGTTGATCAAGGACATAATAACGGTAGTTATGATATTCGATCTCCTCCCGAAGCTTTTCTGCCCGCTTTTTTATCGCTTCTGATGCCATCAAACCCATTTTAGACAGGATGGATAGCCTTGTCAAATTAGATAAATCGCATAGGGCATAGAGCATAGCGCATAGCGTAACAAAATAATATTAAGCATGAGTAGAGGTGGCTTCTCTTGCCTAAAAGGCACCCGCTTCATGGAAAACTACCCAATGCTCGTTTTTGTGGTTTGTGCCTACCTGCCGATAGGCAGGGGTGGCGTATCTGTCATAAAAAATTCAATAGAAAACAAGAGGTCTAAATATGGGGTAAAGGAGGCCTCGTTTGTATAGATATAGGGGTCTTGTGAATGGAAGGAAAAATTTGAATTAAGTATAAAATTTTACTTGACAAATCTAACTTTTCAGTATAATTCTAATCCCCAAGTGGTAAAAAGTGGGAAAAGGTGGTATGGTTTCCTAAAATGAGGGAGATGAAGCGATGTTTCGGGGTAGGTATGAGCACGCCATAGATTCTAAAGGTCGAATCAGCATTCCTTCAAAATTCAGAGAGATCCTCAATAAAAAATATGACGATCGATTAGTTATTACCAATTTTGACCACTGTCTGGTCGCTTTCCCTTATGAAGAGTGGTTCAATTTGGTAGAGCAGAAGGTGAGCTCGTTCTCTCTCGTAAGAAAAGAAACAAGCGCCTTTTTAAGATTCTTTTACTCAAGCGCCATTGATTGCGTCATCGATAAGCATGGAAGACTTCTCATCCCTCAGACCTTAAGAGATTATGCGAACCTTCAAAAAGATATCATATTAGTGGGCGAAGCAAGATTCATAGAGATATTTGCCAAAGAGCGTTGGCAGGAAGTGGCTCAGCAGGCGGAAGAGGGTTTTGATCAAATTAGAGATACATTAGCCACCCTCGGAATATGAGTAAATTGTGAAATCCGAAGCACGAAATTCGAAACAATTACAAAATACTAAATTCAAATGTTCCAAACTTGCTTAGAAAATAACTTCCTTAAATCCCTCCCAACCTCCCTTTGCCCTCCGGGTCAGAGACCGCTCTGGGTCGGAGACCAAGGGGAGGGGTAATTATCCCCCTTTGTAAAAGGGGGATCGAGGGGGATTTTCATGGTTCGCGGGTGACGAGCCTGTCATGAAGGATTGCTTAGAAAATAACAGGCAGAGTCTCCTTGTTTAGAATTTCTGTCATTCGATATTAGAATTCCTGCCTGCCGGCAGGCAGGTGTTTCGGATTGATCCCTGTGGGATGCTTCGCGCGATATTCGAATTTATGGAACTCAATGGGACTTAAACACATCCCCGTCATGGTTGAAGAGGTAATGGCATTTCTGAAATGTGAGACTGGTCGCACTTATGTGGATGCTACTTTGGGAGGAGGCGGGCACGCTTCAGAAATATTGAAACGGACCGCACCGGATGGAGCGCTCATCGGGATGGAATGGGATGAAGACGCCCTCGCTGAAGCAAAAAATGTATTAATGCCCTTTGGGGATAGGGTCAAAATATTTCGAGAAAATTTTATCCATCTCTCCGACCTGATGAAGGCTGAATCTGTTGATGGAATTCTACTCGATTTGGGACTTTCTTCCATCCAATTAGAAAAAGAGGGAAGGGGGTTCAGTTTTAAAGGAGATGGTCCTTTGGATATGAGAATGGATCAACGGATGAATCACACTGCAGCCCATCTGATCAACCACCTTTCATTGGAGGAGCTGGAATATACTCTCTCTCTCTATGGAGAGGAGAGATGGGCTAAGAGGATTGCCAAAGCCATCGGTCAGGAGAGAGAACGAGAACCCATCAGGACAACTCAGACTTTAAGAAAGATCATCCACCATGCGATTCCAAGACGGTTTTATTCTTGGAGAATTGATCCTGCCACCAGAACCTTTCAAGCCCTTCGTATCAGGGTGAATGATGAATTGGAAAATTTGAGAAAACTACTGGAAACGGGATGGAAGATCTTAAAAAAAGGAGGACGGATGTGCATCCTCTCTTTTCATTCCCTGGAAGATCGAATGGTCAAGGAGACCTTTCGAACATTGGAGAAGCAAGAAGAGATGCGCGTCCTGACCAAAAAACCTGTCACGCCTTCTGAGGAAGAACGGAAGAAAAATCCGCGATCCCGCAGCGCCAAGCTGAGGTGTGCGGAGAGGATTTAAGATGTCCAAGACCCTGAACAAAAATGGAGATCGAATCCTTTGGACCGGGGAAGATTCCAAGGTCAGGCCGAAAGGAATAAAATTGAATCTCCTCATCCTTTTCACCCTTCTCATGTTTTTTTTCATTGGGAGCTCCTTGTTCTATGTTTGGTCAAGAATTCAAGTGATCCAACTCGGATACGAAATTTCGAATGCCCTGAAGGAAGAGAGGGCGCTCACCGAAGCCAACAAGAAGTTGCGGTTGGAGATCGCTACGCTCAAATCCTATGCGCGGATTGAAAAAATAGCCGTGGAGGAGTTGAGAATGGCCAAACCCAAACCCGAACAGGTGATCGTGATTCGATGAAACGGAAATCCATCAATTGGTTCAAGGTCCGGATCATCTTTCTCTCATGTATCCTCTTCTTCTGTTTTGTACTCATTATGGGGAGGATGTTTCAGCTCCAGGTGCTGAAAAAGGAGCAGCTCTATAGGCTGGCCGATCAACAACAACATATTCAGATTCCCCTCGTTCCAAAGCGTGGAACCGTTTACGATAGCAAGGGAAATGAACTGGCAGTCAGCATTGAGGTCGATTCGGTTTATGCCGATGCTCGAAAAGTCATTGATGTAGAAAAGACGACCAATCAGATTGCCTCAATTCTACAGATCGATCGAGAGGAATTGAAACAGAGATTGAAGAGCCATCGATCCTTTGAATGGATTCAAAGAAAAATTTCCTCGAAAGAAGTCGAACAGATCAAGGCCCTTAAACTCCGCGGCATCTATTTCTTAAAAGAGAACCGACGGTTCTATCCCAATTCACAGCTGGCTGCCCATCTTATTGGTTTTGTAGGCCTCGATTCCAAAGGTCTGGAGGGAATCGAGTTCCAATACGATGCCTTGCTCAATGGAGAGAACCATGTATGGACCACTGCCAGAGATGCCTTAGGTCGGGAAATCGCTATGGGCAAGGTCCCGTTTGAGGAAGAGGATCATTACCGAAATATCGTCCTGACCCTCGACAAACCCATTCAATATATCACCGAGACAGAGTTAGGTCGAGGCGTTGAAAAGTGGGGAGCAAAGGGAGGAATAGCCATTGCTATGGATCCCTTGACCGGAAAGATCCTGGCCATGGCATCCTACCCGACTTTCAATCCAAACCAATTCATCCAATACCGGTCTAAAAGTTGGAGGAATCGAGCTGTCTCCGATGCCTTTGAGCCAGGTTCCATTTTTAAAGCCTTTCTCGCTGCGGCGGCGCTGGAGGAGCAGGTGGTTCGACCCTCAGATTCTTTCTTTTGTGAAAATGGTTCTTACACGGTTTATGACCGAACCATCCATGATCACTCCAAACATGGATGGCTCACCTTTCAACAAATCATCAAATTCTCCAGTAACATCGGGGCATCGAAGGTGGGCGAAAAGATGGGGAGAGATCGTTTCTACCGATATATTTCTGCATTCGGATTTGGTGAGAAGACTCGGATTGGTCTTCCAGGAGAAGGGAAGGGAATCGTTCACCACCCGAGATATTGGCCTCCTGTGGCCTTGGATACGATCTCCTTTGGTCAGGGAGTCTCTGTGACAGGGATCCAATTGGCGACTGCCCTGTCAACCATTGCCAATGGTGGATGCCTGATGAAACCCTATGTCGTAGAGAAGATTATGGATGAAAAAGGTGTGGTGGTCCAATCCTCTCACCCGGAGATCGTCAGGAAGGTCATTTCAGAGGAAACAGCTAAAAAGGTGGCGGCGCTACTTAAGGCGGCTACTGAGAAGGGAGGGACAGGGGAAGGAGCGGCGCCTGCCGGATATGAGGTGGCTGGAAAAACTGGAACGGCACAGAAGGTGGATTCTTTATTGGGCGGGTACTCTGAAGACCGCTATACCAGTGGATTTATGGGATTTGCCCCTGTCGAAGAACCTAAGCTCGTCCTCTTAGTCGTCATTGATGAACCTCAGGGAAACAACTACGGAGGAGTGGTTGCTGCTCCGATATTTAAATCGATTATGGAAAAGGTCCTTCCCTACCTCAATGTCCATCCAAGGGGGACGATGTTTGTGACGAACGAACTTGATTCTGCCCCCCAAAAAGAAGCATTGGGAACCCAACCCTTGATCGAGGAGGTGAAGGTGGGAAAGGGGGCTGGTATGGTGGTGATGCCAGACCTCACCGGTTTATCTATGCGGAATGCCTTGAGCCGTATGGAAGGGAGGGGACTGATCATCAAGGTTTCAGGAAATGGAAAGGTTGTGGAACAGGTCCCCAGACCAGGGACGGTGATTGAAAAAGGAGACTTCTGTTATTTAAAGTTTCATTCTCCATCATAGCGCTCGTATGGAACTGAGGAAATTATTGGAAGGCGTGGAGATCAGAAAGATCAGTAGAGAGACTCTCAAAGAGATCGAGGGCATTGCTTACCATTCGAAGCAGATCCGGAAAGGTTTTCTTTTTGCAGCCATTCGAGGGATGGAGGCAGATGGACACCAATTTGTTGAAGAGGCGATCAAGAAGGGTGCGGAGGCCGTGGTTTTGGAAGAAGAGCAAGAGGTCTCCAACCGGACTATGATTTTGGTTCCTAACAGCCGCCAGGCCCTGGCCAAGATTTCATCAAACTTTTATGGTGATCCATCGTCCCGGGTCAGGCTTATCGGTGTTACTGGAACAAATGGGAAGACCACAACTACCTATCTCATAGAGTCCATTTTTAAAAAGGCTGGATACGCTGTGGGCGTGATTGGGACGATCAATTACCGATTTGGGCAAAAAAGAACGTCTGCTCCCAACACCACGCCGGAGTCCTTAGATCTGCAAAGAATTCTTTGGGAGATGTTCAGGGAGGGAACCTCTCATGTCATCATGGAAGTCTCCTCCCATGGGCTCAACCTCGATCGCGTTTTTGGATGTCAATTTGATGGCGTGGTCTTCACGAATTTTACCTCCGAACATCTCGATTATCATAAAACCCTGGAACAATATTTTGAAAGTAAAAAGAAGCTTTTTTCGGACTATTTGGTGAAGAGCCGTAAGGAAAGACGATTTGCCGTGACGAATCTTGACGACCCCGGAGGGGAGGAGATGGTTCAAGGAATGGACCTTCCAGTCATTCGATATGGGTTGAGTCCTTCCTGTGATATCACGGCGGATCAGGTGGTCTCCTCTTTTGAAGGTCTTTCCTGCAAGATCCGAACTCCAAAGGGTGATATTTCCGTCCGTTCGAAATTGGTCGGAAACTTCAATCTCTATAACATCCTCGCGGCGGTGTCTGTCGGGATGGGCATGGATATTCCCTTAGAAATTATTAAAGAGGGGGTGGAGGGATTAGAAGGGGTTTCAGGAAGATTTGAAAAGGTTGGGAATCAGAAGGGCATTCATGTCATCGTGGACTACGCCCATACGCACGATGCCCTGGAGCGGGCTCTGTTGGGGTTGAGAACTATCTTGGAGAGCGGCTCCCCGAACAGTGGAAAGGTCATCACGGTCTTTGGGTGTGGAGGAGACCGGGATCGAACCAAGCGACCTTTGATGGGTGGCGTGGCGGGGAAATACAGCGATCTCGCTATTCTCACTTCGGACAATCCGAGGACAGAAGATCCCCTGGCCATCCTGGATGAGGTGGAGAAAGGGTTGAAGTCTCTTTCCTTAAAAGAGTGGCGCCCAGATGAAATCAGGTTGTGGAGATCGAGAAGGGGATATCTAAAAGTTCCGGATCGAAGGGAGGCCATTCGGATAGCAATCCAGTTGGCCCAACCTTTGGACGCGGTTCTCATCGCCGGAAAAGGTCACGAGGATTATCAGGTCATCGGAAAGAAGAAGTTTCCTTTCGATGACCGCGTCGAGGCCAAAAAGGCCCTGGAGGAAAAGTGATCCTAACCATTGAAGAGGTCTTAAAGGCCACAGGAGGGAAACTCCTCCAGGGAAAAGGAAACGCCTTCTTCCAGGGGATTTCCACGGATTCAAGGACAGTGGCCGAGGGAGAACTTTTTGTCGCCCTGAAAGGGCCTCGTTTTGATGGACATCATTATGCCGTGGAGGCTCTTGCGAAAAAGGCAGGAGGAGTCCTGATCGAAGAGGATCAGGTCGGGGACATTCGATGGAATGGCTATCGATCCAGAGCGGTGATCGCCGTGAAGGACACCCTCTATGCTTTAGGAGACATGGCGCGGGATTGGAGACGAAAATACGGCACTCCGGTGGTGGCATTGACCGGGAGCAATGGTAAGACAACGACGAAGGAGATGATCGCCGCTTGCCTTGAGACCACCTTTCCCATTCTTAAAACAGAGGGGAATTTAAACAACCTCATCGGGGTTCCCCTGACCCTCCTCACGCTCACGGAGAAGGAAAGGGTGGTGGTTCTCGAGATGGGGATGAATGTGCCAGGGGAAATCAGAAGGCTGACCGAGATGGCAGAGCCCGATGTGGGATTGATCACCAACATTCAAAAGGTTCATCTCGAGGGCATGGGGAGTTTGGAGAGGTTGAAGGAGGAGAAGGGAGAACTCTTCCGGAAGATGAGGAGGGATGGAACAATATTGGTGAATCAGGATGATTCCCGGGTGATCGAGCTCGCAAGGGATTACCCCGGCCAAAAAATCACCTTTGGGATCGAACATCCTGCAGAGGTGATGGCCAAAGAGATTCGGCTCAGGGGAGCGGAAGGAACCTCTTTCACTTTGATCTTGGAAAGGGAAATGATGGAGATTCATCTTCGGTTATTGGGAAGACATTTCATTCCGAATGCTCTCTCTGCCATGGCTGTCGCATGCCTCTTTGGAGTGGAGGTGAAGGAGGCAAAGGAGGCGTTGGAAAATTTTCAACCCTTTCCCATGAGGATGGAGGTCGTTCTCCTCAAAGGAGGAGAGATCCTGATCAATGATGCCTACAACGCCAATCCTGACTCGGTGGAGCTCGCCTTGGAGACCCTTGTTGAGGCAAAAGGAAAGGGAAGGGCTATCGCCGTTCTGGGCGATATGTTAGAACTCGGAGAATTTACTAAGGAAGCCCATCAGCGAATAGGACAGAAGGTGAGTGAACTTTCAATCGACTTCCTTCTCGCTTTTGGAGAAGAAGCGCCCGTTGTCGTCGAGTCAGCGATTTGTTATGGGTTTCCGATGGAGAGAGCAAGGATAGTGGAGAGCCATTCAGAGGCCCTCTCCATATTAAGGCGGATGATTAAAAGCGGGGATTGGATATTGGTCAAGGGTTCGAGGAGGATGGGAATGGAAAAGATCGTAGAGGGTTTGACAGAGGGGAGGGCCTAAAGAATGTTATATCATCTCCTCTACCCTCTTCACGAGTTATTTTCCTTCTTCAATGTCTTCCGGTATATCACCTTCAGAACCATCTATTCGATTTTAACCGCCCTTCTCATCAGTTTTATCATCGGGCCTTGGTTGATCAAAAAATTGAAGGCTTTTCAGATTCAGCAGGTGGTGAGGGAGGACGTCCCCTCCCGTCACATGGCAAAGAATGGAACTCCCACAATGGGAGGAGGCCTCATCCTCGCAGCGATTCTCATCCCAACTCTTTTCTGGTCCGACCTGACCAATCCGTATGTCTGGATTGTTTTATTGACCGCCCTGGCGTTCGGTATCCTCGGTTTTTGGGATGACTATAAAAAGGTCAAGGATAAGAAAGGCATCGGCATCCGAGCTCGATACAAGTTTCCTATTCAAGTGGCCATAGGTCTTGTGATCAGCTTCGTTCTGTTTACTGCCATTGATCACGATTCCAGATTGATCTTTCCTTTCTTTAAAAAAGTGACGCCAGACCTTGGGAATTGGTACATCATCTTTGGCATGCTCGTGATCGTGGGTTCAGCCAATGCGGTCAATTTGACCGATGGATTGGATGGATTGGCCATCGGGCCCGTACTCATTGCCAGCGCTACCTTTATGCTTTTCTGCTATCTCGCAGGGAACTTCCGATTCGCCAGCTATCTTCAGATTCCCTTTGTCAAAGGAAGCGGAGAATTGGCTGTCTTATGCGGGGCCCTGGTCGGTTCCGGTCTTGGGTTTCTCTGGTTCAACACTTATCCAGCTCAGGTCTTTATGGGGGATGTGGGCTCTCTCTCCTTGGGAGCAGCTTTAGGAACAATCGCTGTGATCACAAAACAAGAGTTTCTTTTAGTCATTGTGGGCGGGATTTTTGTGATCGAGGCCCTTTCGGTCATCATCCAGGTGTTCTCTTATCAAGTTCGCAAGAAGCGGGTCTTCAGAATGGCGCCCATTCACCACCATTTTGAATTGAAAGGTTGGGCTGAGCCGAAGATTATCGTCCGATTCTGGATCATTGGCATTATTCTCGGGCTGGTCGCGATCAGCACGTTGAAATTGAGATAATGGTAGCAGTAACTCAACCCTTCAGGGTTGATTATGATCAAGGCTAAAGCCTTGAGTTACAAGTTTGCGGATACGCACCACGGACACGGAAAACGATATGGATCCCAAAGGTAAAAAGGTATTGGTCGTAGGGTTGGCTCGAACAGGAATTGCCACAGCAAAATTCCTTAAGGCGAAAGGTTCTCTGGTGACCGCCACTGAGGTGAAACCGAAAGAGGAGATGGGGGAAGCGGTTCAGGCATTGAAAGGAATGGATATCTCAACAGAATGGGGTGGTCATCAGACAGAGGCCTTTCTTAAACAGGACATCATTGTGGTAAGTCCCGGGGTTGACCTGAGCATCGAGCCCATTCAGAAGGCGGTCAAGTATGGGGTCCGGGTCATCAGTGAAATTGAACTGGCTTATCATTTTATCCACGTCCCTATCATCGCTGTAACAGGGACCAATGGAAAGACCACCACCACTCTGCTCGTCGGTGAGATGCTGAAAGAGGATGGGAGAAAAGTTGGAGTGGGAGGCAATGTCGGAGAACCCTTGATCCTTTTCGCCGATGGAAAAGATCGATGGGAAGTATTGGTGGTTGAGATCTCCAGTTTTCAGTTGGAGGCGATTGAAGATTTTCGGCCACGAATCTCTGTTCTGCTCAATATTACCGAGGATCATCTGGATCGGTATCCCCGTTACGACGACTACATCGAGGCAAAAGTGAGGATTTTTGCGAATCAGAATTCCGGGGACCTGGCTGTTCTCAACAGAGACGATCCCATCATAATGCAGTTTAGAGAGAAGGTGAAGGCGAAAAAAGTTTTATTCAGTTTGAAGGAGAAACTTGGTAAGGGCGCTTTTTCAAATGGCCAAACCATTTCCCTCAGACTTGGGGGCGAAGGAGAAGAATATTCCTTAGCCAAGACACCCCTGAAAGGGATTCACAATGTGGAGAATATGATGGCAGCTCTCACCACAGCCAGGATCTTCGGTTGTTCAAAAAAATCGATCCAAGACGTCCTCAATCGGTTTAAAGGTCTTGAGCATCGTCTTGAATTTGTCCGGGAGATTGGAGGGGTTCGTTTCTACAATGACTCCAAGGGGACGAATGTGGGTTCGGTGGTCAAATCTCTCCAGAGTTTTTCAGAGCCCGTGACCTTGATCGCAGGAGGAAAGGATAAAAACGGGGATTTGAGCCCCCTGGAAGCATTGATTCAGAAGCGGGTGAAGCATCTGATCCTGATCGGAGAGGCCAAAGATAGAATGAACCGTGAACTCGGAGGGCTGACCGATACGGTCATGGCTAAAACCATGGAAAAGGCAGTGCTCCTCGCTCATCAAAAAGCCAAGGCAGGAGAGGTGGTTCTCCTCTCACCCGCCTGTTCGAGTTTCGATATGTTCAAAGATTATAAGGAGAGAGGAAAGGTATTTAAAGAGACAGTCAAAAGACTTTGATTGCAGCTTGTAAATTAAATCGGTTTATCTGGTTTATTTAGTCTGTTTGGTTAACCAAATAAACCAGAAAAACCAAAGAAACTAAAGAAACTAAACTAACTAAGAATTTGAAATTTGAAATTGGGTTATGGGGAAAGGCAAAAGAAGGCTCGACATTATTCTTTTAATCGCCGCCCTGGGCTTAGTAGGGATTGGGATTGTGATGGTTTACAGCACCAGTGCGATCATCGCTGGGGATCGTTTCGGAGATCCTTACTACTTTCTAAAGAGACAAGCTCTTTATGCAGCAGTGGGTTTTGTTCTGATGATCCTGATGATGTTCTTCCCTTATAAAATGCTGAAGCGATTAGCGTATCCTATCCTTATCCTTTCCGTTTTTCTTTTAATTGTCGTGTTGATCCCAGGTATCGGGCATCGAGCGGGTGGAGCCATGCGCTGGCTTAAAATCCAGTCTTTTTCCTTTCAACCTTCGGAATTTGCCAAGTTGGGTTTGGTTGTCTTTCTCGCCTATTTTCTGGCTAAGAAAGAGGAGAAGATTCGGAGCTTCTCTTTTGGATTTCTTCCCACGGTTCTCCTCTCTGGTCTTGTCATCGCTCTGGTGATGAAGGAGCCCGATTTTGGAGCAGCCTTCTTTCTCACAGCCATGGTTTTTCTCCTTCTCTTTGTCAGCGGGGTCAGGGTGATCTATATTGTCGGCGCTTTTTTGATTGCTATTCCAGCGGCTTATACTCTTTTGATGAACGTGGGGTACCGTTATAAAAGATTGATGAGTTTCATCCGACCTTGGGAAGACCCCAGTGGCACCAGCTTCCAAATTATTCAATCCTTCCTTTCCTTTGGCTCTGGAGGTCTCTTTGGATTGGGATTGGGAGAAGGAAGACAGAAACTCTTCTTTCTCCCCGCTCCCCACACAGACTTCATCTTTTCTGTCATTGGGGAGGAGTTGGGTTTGGTGGGTGCGATGGTGGTTGTGCTACTCTTTTTGATTTTGACCCTGAGGGGGATTCAGATTGGGCTTTCCCTCGAGGACAGGTTTGGCGCCTATTTGGCATTGGGAATCACTTTGATGATCTCTCTTCAGGCAGTGATCAATATGGGAGTGGTTTTGGGACTCCTCCCGACAAAAGGTTTGACTCTTCCTTTTATCAGTTATGGAGGGACGTCGCTGGTCACCAATTTAGTTGGGGTGGGGATACTCCTTCACCTTTCGACCCATGTGGAACGAAGATGAGGTGTGTCATTGCTGGAGGAGGCACAGGAGGTCACCTTTTCCCAGGCATGGCGATTGCTGAGGCGTTCCTTGAAAGAGAGAAAGGGAACGAAGTGTTATTTATTGGAACGGAAAGGGGAATCGAAGCCAAAGTTTTACCGGGAGGGAAATTTCCGCTGAGAACGATTAAAGCGAAACCCATTCAAGGAAAATCCCTTCTGGAAAAGACTAAAGCGATTTGGAGTCTACCGATGGCCATCTCTGAAGCTTGTTTGATCTTAAAAGAGTTTCAACCCCGACTCGTATTGGGCGTTGGAGGATATGCCTCCGGCCCAACTCTTTTTGCGGCATTCCTTCTCGGAATGAAAAGGGCCATCCAGGAACAGAATGTAATGCCTGGAATGACGAATCGAATTCTAAAGTGGTTCAGCCAACGGATCTTCGTCTCCTTCGAAGAGGCGAAGAAATACTTCCCTGATAAGAAGACCGTTGTGACTGGCAACCCGATCAGGAAAGAATTCTTTGCCAGTCTGAAAGAAGGCAAAGGAAAGATGAAGAAAGGGGATCGATTTACCCTCCTCATCTTTGGAGGAAGTGCAGGGGCACATCGGATCAATCAGGCGATGATAGAAGCTCTGGACACCCTTCAAGGAATAAAATCCTCTCTGAAAATCATTCATCAAACAGGAAAAGAAGATCTCGATTTTGTATCCAAAGCGTATCGAGAAAAAGGGTTTGATACCTTAGTCAAGCCTTTCTTCGAAGACATCGCCACTTACTACCAGATCTCAGATCTGGTCATCTGCCGATCAGGAGCGAGCACAGTGGCTGAACTGGCAGTCTGTGGAAAGGCTGCTCTCCTTATCCCTTATCCTTATGCGGCTCATCATCATCAATTGATCAATGCCAAGAAATTAGTCGATCTGGGTGCAGCAAGAATGATTTTAGATCAGGAATTAAATGGGAGAGTGATAGGCCAAACCATCCTGCACCTTTACGAACATCCGGGGGAACGCGCCAGGATGGAAGAGTCGATTCAACGGTTGGGCAAACCAAGAGCAGCAGAGGAGATCGTCGATCATTGTTATGCTCTCGTTAGAGAAAAAACCATGGTTCATTGAGTTCATTGTGTTTGTTGAGTTTGTTGGGTTGACCCAAGAGACCCAAAGAACCCAAGAAACCCAAGAAACCCAAGAAACTTAGAGACTGAAGATGTATCGAAAAGGGAAAATTCATCATATCCATTTTGTAGGCATTGGTGGAATTGGCATGAGCGGGATTGCTGAGGTGTTGCTCAACCTCGGTTACCACATCAGCGGTTCGGATACTAAGGAGACAGAGGTGACCCGAAGACTTCAGTCCTTGGGATGCGAAATTTCCTACGGTCATCGAAGGGAGAATCTGAAGGAAGCAGACGTGGTCGTCATCTCCTCAGCTATTCGTCATGGAAATCCTGAAGTGGAAGCCGCTGAGAAGAGGCTCATCCCTGTCATTCCAAGGGCAGAGATGCTGGCAGAGTTGATGCGGATGAAGATCGGGATCGCCATTGCAGGGACTCATGGGAAGACCACGACCACCTCCCTCATCGCCACGGTCTTGGCGGCAGGCGGCCTTGATCCCACAGTTGTGATCGGCGGGAGACTCAACAGCATTGGAAGCAATGCCAGACTTGGGCAGGGTGAATTCTTGGTGGCCGAAGCCGATGAGAGCGATGGCTCTTTTCTCAAATTATTGCCCACCATTGCCGTGGTGACCAACATTGACCCTGAGCATCTTGATTATTATAAAGGAATCGAAGAAATCAAAGAGACCTTCCTCAGTTTTTTGAACAAGATTCCATTTTTCGGATTGGCCGTGCTCTGCCTCGATCATCCGAACATCCAGAGTCTCCTCCCGAGGTTGAAGAAGCGGTTTACCACTTACGGATTGACCACGCAAGCTGACTTTCAAGCAAAAGAGATTGTCTTCGAGGGACTCTCCACATCCTTTGAGGTTGTCCACCGACGTCAGGAAATAGGCAGATTAAGCCTTCGGATGCCGGGGCTTCACAATGTCTACAATACTCTAGCCACTTTAGCCACAGCCTTTGAACTGGATATCCCCTTCCAGATCATCCAGGAAACGCTGCGCGATTTTAGCGGGATTCAGAGACGGTTTCAGATCAAAGGAGAGAAGAATGGAATCCTCATCGTGGATGATTATGGCCACCATCCCGTTGAGATTATGGCCACACTGAAGGCGGCACGAACCGGTTGGGGAAAAAGGATCGTTGCGGTATTTCAACCGCATCGTTATACGAGAACGCAAGCTCTGTTTAAAGATTTTCTCACTGCTTTTTATGATGCAGATGTCCTCATTCTTACCGATATCTACCCGGCAGGAGAGGATCGGATAGAAGGCGTAGAGGCAAAAGCTCTCTTTGAGGGACTCCGGGAATATGGCCATAAGGACGTCACTTATTTAGGAGATAAAAAGGAGATCGTTGAATATCTTCTCCGTATTATTTCTCCGGGGGATTTGGTGATCACTCTTGGGGCGGGAGATATCTGGCAGGTTTCAGATGAGTTGGTGAGCCGGTTGTCATGAATGAAGAGGGTTCGAGGGGTCTAGGATTCATGTGATCAAGTGAAATGCATATGGAGGGCGGGGAGTCAAAAATTTATAAAAAAACTAGAACCCGTGAACCCTTGAATCCTTGAACCCTTCTTAGAATTTTCATTGGACAGGAATAAAGGGAAGGACGACCCAAAGGAGTTGAGTAGAGATTATAAAAAAGCAGCGTCGGGTTTGATCAAGGGAAGGGTTCTTTTTGATGCACCCATGAAGCAGTTCATATCGATGAAAGTGGGAGGGCCTGCAGACAGCCTTTTGTTTCCAAGGAGTGTGGATGAATTAAGAAAGGTAGTTCGGTACGCCAGGAGAAAAAAAATTCCCTTCTTCATTTTAGGGAAGGGGACAAATCTGGTGGTAAGAGATAAAGGAGTTCGTGGATGGGTAATCAATCTGACCCAAGGGATGAAAAAGATTCAGATGGAGGGAGAGGTGGTAGAGGCAGAAGCTGGTCTCCCCCTTCAACGACTGGTTCAATTCTCAATCCAGAAGGGGCTCACGGGGCTCGAACCCTTTTTCGGCATCCCTGGAACAGTAGGAGGAGGAGTGGCGATGAATGCTGGAGCCTGGGGTGTCGAATTGAAAGATGTCCTTCTCTCCATCACCTTGATGAAGGAAGATGGAGAAATTGTAGAGAAACCCCATTCGAGGCTTCGATTCTCTTATCGAAGACTGATCCTTCCCCCTTCCTGGATTATTCTCAAAGGCAGATTTCAGTTGAAGAAGGGAAAGAAAGAAGAAATTCTTGAACGGGTCAAATCTTATTCGGAGATAAGGAAGAGAAAGCAACCCTTAGATTATCCCAGCGCTGGGTCCATTTTCAAAAATCCCAAAGAAGGCCCTGCAGGGAAATGGATCGAAGAAGCTGGGCTGAAGGGGTTTCGGGTAGGCCAGGCGATGGTTTCAGAGCGCCATGCCAATTTCATCATCAATCTGGGAAAGGCCAAGGCCGAAGAGGTGATCCGTTTAATGGAGTTAGTTGAAAAGAAGATCTATGAAAAAAAGGGCATCTCCCTTGAAAGGGAGGTGAAGGTGGTGGGTGAGTGAGCGAATCATCCCTCAAGAAAAAGAGGGTCGCTGTGATGATGGGCGGCCTCTCTCGAGAGCGAGAAATCTCCCTGAAGACTGGGAAAGCCATCCTAAAGGCTTTAACTGAGAAGGGATATATGGTGACCTCCATCGATGTGGGAAGCGACATTGTGGAAAAATTGGTCAAAGAAAAGATTGAATGTGCTTTTTTGGCCCTCCATGGGAGATTTGGAGAGGATGGAGCCATCCAGGGGATGCTGGAGTTGATGAGAATTCCTTATACCGGGTCAGGAGTTCTGGCGAGCTCCTTGGCCATGCATAAAATCATGTCCAAGAAGTTTTTTCTTTGTGAAAAGATTCCAACCCCCTGCTTCGAGGTTTTTCAACGAGAAGAGATAATGAAAGATCTACCGAAGAAAACTTCCTTTCCTTTGCCAGTCGTGGTCAAACCGGCCAGGGAAGGGTCCACGATCGGCATTTCAATTGTCCGGAAGGATGAAGAACTGGGCCCTGCTTTAAAGAAGGCAGGGGAATACGATGAGGAGATATTGGTAGAGGAATTTATGAAAGGCAAGGAGATCACCGTCGGTATTCTTGAAGATATTCCTCTGCCCATCATTGAGATCGTCCCCAAGAGCGGTTTTTATGATTACCATTCTAAATATACAAAGGGCGAAACTCAATACATCCTCCCTGCTCGAATTCCAAGGGAAAAGTATCTCTATGCACAGGAGATTAGCCTGAAAGCCTTTCAAACACTGGCTTGCTCAGGTGTTGCCAGAGTTGACTTAATGACCGATGAAAATGAAAATCCATTTGTGATTGATGTCAACACCATGCCTGGGATGACGGAGACGAGCCTTTTGCCCAAGGCGGCCAGTTATGCGGGCATCCCATTTGGAGACTTAGTGGAACGTATTCTTTTGAGGGCATCATTAAAGATAGAAAGTGGAAAGTAGTTTTGAGTTGCTTGAGTTCCTTGAGTTCTTTGGGTTAACTCGAAAAACCTGACAAACTCAATGAACTCAATAAAACCAAGAAGAGGAAATATGGGAGAGACCATTACCGTGCGAGATGGGAAGTTCCTCCGCCCGAAAGCAAGGAGGGAAGAAAGAGGAGGGGAAAAATTTCAGGGGATCGTGAAGAAGACAATTCGTGTGGCTTTTCAACTTCTTCTCCTCTCTTTTTCCCTTTTTATCGGCCATTGGGTTTATGTCCATCTCTTAGGAGACCCGTATTTTCGAGTGAGAGAAGTGGAAGTGGAGGGTGGTCGAAAGATTTCAAAAGAGACCCTTCTCTCCCTCACGGTGATGGAAGGAATGCCTAACCTCTTCTCGGTCAAGTTAAAGGAAGTCGTCAAACGGTTAGAGTCCTATCCCTGGATTGAGCAGGTTAAAGTGAGGAAGGTTTTCCCCAATAAGATATTGATTCAGATAGAAGAGAGAAAGCCGATGGCCATCATTCAATTGGAAGAACTTTACTATATCGATACCAAGGGGGAGATCTTTTCTCCTGTGGGAGATAGAGACGAATATAATTACCCTTATCTCACTGGATTGACTCATCGGGGTTTAGAAAAAGATCCAGTGGAGGCAAAGCGTCTGATCATGAAGGCCCTGGAGCTTTTAAGGATCGTTGACCAAGAAAAGGTTCCTCCTCTGGGGGAAATATCCGAGATCCATATGGAGAAGACTTTTGGAATCCATTGTTTTACCAAAGCAGAAGGAGTAGAGGTCAAAATGGGATGGGAGGACTTTGGAGAGAAGTTGAAAAGATTGTCCCTCATCTGGTCAGACCTTCGGAAAAGAGGATTTTCTGCCACTTCTATTGATTGCAGTGATTTGAAAAGAATACTGGTTAAAAAGATCCCTTAAGGGGGAACTCGAAAGGAGGTGATGAAAAGGTGGGGAAGAAGGATTCGTTGGTAGTCGGGTTAGACATCGGGACAACAAAAATCTGCACCGTGGTTGGAGAAATTTCTGAAGGGCAGGTCAACATCATTGGCCTTGGAACTTTTCCATCGAAGGGATTGCGAAAAGGTGTGGTCATCAATATCGAGAGCACAGTCCATTCGATCAAAAAGGCGGTTGAGGAAGCAGAGTTGATGGCAGGATACCATCTTACCTCTGTCTATGCAGGAATCGCTGGCGGGCATATCAAAGGGATCAACAGTCACGGTGTGATTGCAGTAAAAAACAGAGAGATTGGCCCGAATGATGTGAAGCGGGTGATTGATGCTGCCAGCGCCATTGCCATCCCTATGGATCGAGAAGTGATTCACATCATCCCTCAGGAATTTATTGTGGACGATCAAGACGGGATCAAAGACCCTGTTGGGATGTCAGGGGTGAGACTGGAAGGAAGAGTTCATATCGTCACCGGCGCTATTACCTCTGCCCAGAATATCATTAAATGTGCTAACAAGGCCGGGCTGGATGTGGATGACATTGTATTAGAACAGTTGGGTTCAAGTGAAGCAGTCCTGACTCCTGAGGAGAAAGATCTGGGAGTGGCCATCATCGACATCGGAGGCGGGACAACCGATCTCGTCATCTTCTCAAATGGTGCGATCAAGCATACGGCGGTCTTTTCCTTAGCAGGAAGCCATATCACGAGCGATATCTCGATGGGGCTTCGGACACCGGTGGAGGAAGCAGAAAAGATCAAAATAAAATATGGATGTGCCTTGGTTTCTTTGGTTCGGAAGGACGAAACCATTGAAGTTCCCAGTGTGGGGGGCAGGAAACCTCGCGTCCTTTCCAGGCAAACCCTGGCAGAGATCGTCGAACCCAGGGTCGAAGAGATTCTCACCTTAGTTCATCATGAGGTGGTGAGGACAGGCTTTAGCAATCTGCTTGCCTCTGGAATTGTCCTCACTGGCGGGAGTGCCATTTTAGAAGGCTGTCCTGAGTTGGCTGAGCAGATTTTTAATCTGCCCGTTCGGAGAGGATCCCCTGTCGGGATCGGAGGGCTGGTCGATCTGGTCGCAAGTCCGATGTATGCGACCGGTGTAGGTCTGGTTCTCTATGGAAGTAGAAGTAAAGGAAAGAGTCGATTTAAAGTGGGTGAGGGAAATATCTTCAGTAAGGTCACCCACCGGATGAGGGAATGGATTGGAGAATTCTTTTAATAGTAAGAAACGTAAGTCGCGAGAGTGCGAGAGCGTGAGAGTGTGGGAAAACCCCTTGCGCCTAACGCCTTACGACTAACGGAATAAATCTTTGAAGGAAAAAGGAGGGGAAAATGATCGAATTCGACGAAAATAAAAATTTGGCCGCCAAGGTTAAGATCATCGGAATTGGAGGAGGAGGAAACAATGCCCTGAGTACTATGATTTCTTATCAACTCTCTGGGGTCGATTTTATAGCAGCCAATACCGATGCTCAGGCACTGGCGGCAAATATGGCTCCCATCAAATTGCAATTGGGCGAAAATTTGACCAAGGGCTTAGGAGCCGGAGCCAATCCAGAGATAGGAAGAAAGGCTGCTCTCGAGGATGTAGAGAAGATTCGTGAAGTTCTAAAAGGTTCAGACATGGTCTTCATCACAGCCGGCTTAGGCGGAGGGACTGGCACAGGCGGGGGGCCAGTGATTGCTGAAGTGGCCCGCGAGATGGGCGCCCTCACCGTGGCGATCGTGACCAAACCCTTCCACTTCGAAGGAAAGAAGAGGATGAAACAAGCGGAGGAAGGGTTGGCCAATCTAAAAATGACAGCGGATGCCCTGATCACCATCCCGAACCAGCGACTGCTTAGCATCAGCGGGAAGAGCATGACCCTGATCGAGGCCTTCAAAAAAGCAGACGAGGTTCTCTATCATGCCGCTAAGGGGATCTCAGATATCATCGTTGGCCATGGGATTATCAATCTGGACTTTGCCGATGTCCGGACCGTCATGTCTGAAACAGGAATGGCATTGATGGGAACAGGAATGGCTTCTGGCGAGAATCGATCCGTGGAGGCTGCCCAAAAAGCGATCTCCAGTCCTCTCTTAGAAGATATTACGATTGAAGGAGCTCGGGGGCTTCTCATCAACATCACCGGAGGCGAGAATTTAACTCTCAGCGAGATCAATGAGGCAACCACTCTCATTCAGAAGGAAGCCCATGAAGATGCCAATGTGATCTGGGGGATGGTGGTCGACAAGGCGATGGAGGAAGAGATTCGAGTGACCGTGATCGCTACCGGTTTCGGAAAGAAAGAGGAGAAGAGAGCATCTCAGTTTAAGAAAGTGGCTCCCATCTCGTTTGGCCTCAGGGAGCAAAATAAAGACTTGCCACACTTCTCTTACGGTAACAAAGAGAATAATAGGGACATCCCTGCTTTTATGAGGAGGGTGAAGGCTAGCGAGCGGTTCGATGAGCTAAAATTGGAACCGCCGTCGGATTTCTCTATTGAGGATGAAGATCGTTTTGACATTCCTACTTTTTTAAGAAAACAGGCCGACTGATCTCCGCAAGGGGCAAGGGGTTAGTGGCGAGGGGAGATAGAAAATAGAAAGAGGTTTCCCCAGAATGGTAAAAATCTGTTATATTGAATAAGTAACGGAAAAACGACTAACGACTTGCCACTTACGGCTTGCGGTATGACTTCCTGGGGACTCGTTCAGAAGGCCAAAGGTATTCTTGAGAAAGAGAGAGGAGCTGTCCAAAAACCATGGGGCGGAAAAATTACTATTTGTCTCCTCTACCCCAACTCTTACCATGTGGGGATGTCCAACCTCGGATTTCAGACCCTTTATCAGATTTTAAACGCTGATGCCGATGTGGTTTGTGAAAGAGCCTTCCTTCCTGAACCAGCAGATATCCAAGAATATCGCAATACCCGAACCCCTCTTTTTTCATTAGAATCCCAGAAGACACTCTCCAGCTTCGATATCTTAGCCTTCTCCGTCTCTTTCGAGAATGATTTTCTCAATGTCCTCACACTTTTGGACTTAGCCCATATTCCTTTAGAGAGCCGTCTTCGTGATGAAAGATTTCCGTGGGTGATCGCTGGAGGGGTAGCTGTTTTTTTAAATCCGGAGCCCATGAGTAATTTCTTTGACCTCTTTATCCTCGGCGAGGCGGAAGAGGTCATTGGAGAGTTTTTAGAAGTCTGTCGTCAAACCCTTTCAGATAAAGGGAAAAGGGAAAAGGACGATTTTTTAAGAAATTTAGGCAAGGTGGAAGGGGTTTATGTTCCAAAGTTTTACCATATGACCTACGCTGAGAATGGAAAGATAGAGGCGATGGATCCCGAATCAGGATTTCCCAGACAGGTTAAACGGAGATGGGTCCCTAAACTCGATCAATTTCCAACCTGCTCCACTCTTTTCACTCCCGATACGGAGTTTAAAGAAATGGCTTTAGTGGAAATGAATCGGGGTTGCCCAAGAGGGTGCCGATTCTGTGCGGCTTGTTTTGTTTACTATCCTTTTCGAAATCGAAGCCTTTCCCTTCTGAAATCGATTTCCAAGGAAGCCCTTTTAAAAGAACATCGGATTGGATTGACTGGGACAGCGGTCTCAGACCATCCTCAACTCCTCCCATTGTGTCAGAGTATCCTCTCTCAAAAAGGAGGAATCTCTTTATCTTCCTTGAGAGTGGATGCTGTCACTCCACCTCTGATTCAATGTCTGATGGAGGGGGAGGACCGCACGGTGGCCATTGCACCTGAGGCGGGTTCAGAAAGGCTCCGGAAGATGTTGAAGAAAGGTTATCGCGAAGAGGAGATTTTAAAATCCATTGATATTTTAGTTGAGAATGGTCTTTCCCAGATCAAATGCTATTTTTTAATTGGCCTCCCCTCTGAAACCGATGAGGATGTCAAGGAAATTCTCCTCCTCGCTAAACGGATTCGGCATCAGATTCTCTCAAATCAGAAGAACCAAAAGAAAAAATGGAGGTTCGTTTTGAGTATCAACCCCTTTATCCCCAAACCGGCTACTCCTTTTCAGTGGGCGCCTTTGGAAGAAGTCGGAGAGTTGAAGAAGAAGTTAAAGATGATTCAAAGAGGGGTTCAGGGTGAGAGAGGGATGGGGATGATCTACGACCTTCCCAAATGGGCCTATATTCAGGCCTTGCTCTCAAGAGGAGATCGGGGAGTGGGGAAGATATTGATGGCAGCACATCGGTATCATGGAAATTGGAGCCAAGCCCTTCGGGAGACGAATATCAACTCTGACTTCTATGTTTATCGAAAAAGGGATCTGGATGAAATCTTTCCTTGGGATTTCATCGACCACGGCATCCCGAAAGAACAATTGAAGGAAGAGTATTTAAAAGCGATGGAAGAAGCAGG
>PEUO01000139.1 GCA_002780715.1 Deltaproteobacteria bacterium CG03_land_8_20_14_0_80_45_14 | reverse complement strand
AAATTTGGAAGAGCCCTGTCAATAGCCAACTTTGCATCGAGCCTCATTCAGAACCTTCTTCTGTTCCAATCTTCGTTTCCTGTGTTGGAGAAGTTCGATCTCCTTTTGTTGATGGGAAGGGGTAAGCTCTAATGCCTCATCCACATAGGACATTGCCCTATCCCAATCCTTGAGCCGATGCTCATGAAATTTTGCCAGCTCAATGTAAGGGAAGGCATCCTTTTTGTAAGGCCAGCCCAGCATCTCTTCCCAGAAGGATCGGGCCTTCTCGCCCTGCCCTGTCTTCTTAAAAGCCATGGAGAGCCATTTCATCACTTCCCAGGAAAGATTGCCATCACACCGTTTGAGAGCAATTTCAAAGCAAGGAATGGCTTTCTCCCGCTGACCATGTTCCCAGAAGAGTCTCCCCAAGGCGAAATGTTCGATCCCCTTTCTCGGTCGGGCTGCCTGAGGGTCGTGATAGACGAGGTGAATTCTCCCGGCCAAGGCAACCATGGAGAGGATATCCATCTGG
Source organism: Deltaproteobacteria bacterium CG03_land_8_20_14_0_80_45_14 (assembly GCA_002780715.1). Taxonomy (GTDB): domain Bacteria; phylum Desulfobacterota; class BSN033; order BSN033; family UBA1163; genus UBA1163. The sequence continues at coordinate 7,878 of PEUO01000139.1, read as the reverse complement.
TTGTGGTAAAAAACTTGATGAATCTTCCGTGCATCTCCAGTCTGGATATAGTCAAAATAGAGATAGGGAATCCATTCCGATGGAATATCATCCGTTCTTTCTACACCCAAAAGTTGGGATTCCAGGGTGACCAGTCGGCAGTTCTCGTAAGCCCCTCTCCAAATCTTCCTCGAGGGATAGAGGAGATCAAAATTAGGCATTTCCCTTACCTTTGAAGCCTTACGAGAGAGAATGAATCGGGTCTCGAGCAGCGGGATATCATATTGACGCCCATTGAAGGTGACTAAGAATTGAAAGGATTCAAGTATCTCTTTGAGCAGAGAAAGTGAAGCCTTCTCCTCAGAATAGTCTCTCATGAAGAATTGATGAATTGAAAATCTGTCCTCTTGAAAAAAACCCAATCCCACCATAAAGGCGAAGGTTCCAGTCCCACCGGTCAGACCGGTTGTTTCGGTATCGAGAAACAGAGCCTTTCGGAAATCCAATTCCTTAAGCCGCTCATCTTTTAAAAGGAGATGGGCAGGATAAGTGGGAATGTTCAGGATATCCGCCAGGGCCATCTCTCCATATTGAAAGTGAGGTGGAAAGTGTTCTTTTGTCAGGAAGGTCTCCCCTTCAGGGGTTGAAATGATCTCTCCCTTAACCAGTTGTTCGATGGGAAAGATCGCCGTCTTGCGATAGGCCCTTTTGGGTTCGAGAAGCCGATCCAGCCTCTGTCTCAAATCCCCCCCTCCCTCACCCTCCCCTCTCCGAGCCAGAGGCTCTTCTGAGCCGGAGGCCTCGAGGGGGGAGGGGATGCCTGCCTGCCGGTAGGCAGGGGTGGGGGTGAGTTTGGAAACCGAGGTAAGCCTGTTCAGTCTTTCTTTGAGGTCCATAATCAATAACGATAGGGTTCAAGGATTCGAGGGTTCATGGGTCCGAGTGTAAGATGCATTTCACTTGACCCCTTGAACCCCTGCCTACCGCAGGCAGGCGTGACCCCTTGGACCCTTTTTCATTTTAATATTTCTTTGAGCAGCGCCAACGCTACTTCTTTTGATTTCTCACCGACCTCCTTCGTGGGACCCACGCAGGATGGACAGCCGTAGTGACATTCACACTTGGAGATGAGCTTCATCGTTTTTTCAAGAAGCACCCGTGTATCATCGAATAGTTGGGGACTGAACCCCATTCCTCCTGGATAATTATCGTAGAGGAAGAGAGTAGGTTCAAAGAGGTCCATCCCCTCAAGAGGAATTTCATCCGGGGTATTGAAGGAGGAATAAATCCCTTTTGAATCCCTCGAAAGTCTCAGGAACCACTTTGCCCCCCGATCTCCTACACAACGGTTGAGGTCATGGGGATCGCACATCAGGTGAAGCGCTGCCATGGAATGAAGGGCATAGCCGAGTCCCAACACCCCGTCGATGACGTCCAAGCGAGAGTAAGGAAGTCTCTCTAACAAACCTCTCGTAAAGGTAATCCAATAGGAAGTGGTGTGAAATTGAAGATCCGGAAGTTCAATCTTTCCGTAACCTAAATTTTCGAGGGTATAAAATTTGATCTTTTTATATCCGACCACACGGGTGGCTATTTTCACCTCACCATGTTCGAAGAACGTGTCCCCTTCCTGCTTTCTCTCAAATCCCTCCAGGATGGAGACATCCGTATAGTCAATCGCATCGGTGTAGTAATCCCCTTCGGTCTTCTTGACGTAGGCCCTGCGGTTGGGGTAATCGAGTTTCTCCACCGTAAAGAGTTCTGATTCACAGAGGTAGACCGCTCCTTCATAAAGAGTTGTATGGGCACCGGTAAAATCGACCTCTGCAATCACCTCTTCTTTTTTCTTCGTGGCATCAATCACTACAAAATTTTCCTCCGATGCAGACCGGAGGCTGACCTTCTCTGCAGGATAGGCGTCTTGAGTCCAATACCAATTCTGGCCCACATGATGAAGGGTTCCTTTTTCTTCCAGGTACTTCAACATCTCTCCCAAATCTTCTTGCCCGAAGCGTTCCCCATCCTTAAAGGGAAGCTCAAACGCAGCGCACTGAATATGGCTGAGCAGGATGAGGAGGTTATCGGGATTGATCAATCCATGCTCAGGTGATTGTCCAAAGAAATAGTCCGGGTTTTCAATGATGAATTGATCCAGAGGTTGGCTTCGTGCGATGAGAACCGCCAATGATTTCTCTGATCGCCTTCCAACTCGTCCTGCCTGCTGATAGGTGCTGGCAATGGTGCCGGGATAACCTGTGATCAAGCAAACTTCAAGATCTCCAATGTCAATCCCGAGTTCAAGGGCGTTGGTGGATACGACCGCCTTGACTTCCTTCTCTCTCAATCCCTTTTCAATCTCCCGTCGCATCTTTGGGAGATAGCCTCCACGATATCCTCTAACCTTTCCTTTATCTTCCAGCTTTTTCTCAAAACGATCCTTTAAATATTTAGTCAAGACCTCCACATAGAGCCGACTGGTAGCAAAGAGAATGGTCTGAATCCCTTGCTCGATGAAAGGCGATGCCAACCGCCTGGCTGCATGAATATGGCTCCCACGAATCCCCAATTCTTTATTAACGATGGGTGGGTTATAGAAGATGAAGATTTTCTCCGGCGAGGGAGCGCCATTTTGATCAACCAAGAAGACATCCCTTTCGAGAAGTTTTTCGGCTAACTCCTTAGGGTTGGCAATCGTTGCTGAGCAACAGATAAATTGAGGCATTGATCCATAAAAACGGCAGATACGATCCAACCGTCTTAGAACATTGGTCACATGAGAACCAAAGACCCCTCTATAAGTGTGGAGTTCGTCAATCACCACAAATTTCAGATTCTGAAAGAAGTTCATCCATTTTGTGTGATGAGGAAGAATACCTGTATGAAGCATGTCAGGGTTGGTGATCACAATATCCCCTCGGGTGCGAATCGCCTGTCGAGCATCCTGAGGTGTGTCTCCATCATAGGTGAAGGTGGTGATTGGTTTTTCGATCCTTTGGATGAAGCTCTGGAGTTCAAACATCTGGTCTTGGGAAAGAGCTTTCGTAGGGAAGAGATAGAAGGCTTTTGAAAAAGGCATCTCCAGTTTCGTGTTCAACACAGGAAGGTTATAACAAAGTGTCTTCCCAGAAGCGGTCGGGCTAACGACTACTATATCCTTTCCTTCATGAACCGCTTCGATTGCCTCAACCTGATGAGAATAGAGTCGCTCGATTCCTTCTGTTCCCAAAGCCTCTCTGATGATGGGGTGGATGAACTTCGGAAAAAGGCGATATTGCCCTTCTCTCTTTTTAAAATTTCGCAGATCCGTGATACAAGGTGAGATGGCACGGGACCGTTTCCAGGACTCAATAATCTCTTCAATCGACATCCAACGCTCTCCACAAACAACGGCTATAAGTCATGGGGTTAATAGGTAATTGAGTTATTGAGTTATTAAGTCATCGAATTCTTAAATTCCAATTCCGCAATCCGCAATTCGCAATCCGAATTGTTTTATATTTCTCCTCTTCGATAGGCCTGAATGAAAGCCTCTACCACTCCCTTGTCAAATTTTGTTCCAGAACACCTCTTGAGTTCTTCGATCGCCGCCTCCTTCTCCATCGCCTTCCGATAAGGTCTGTCTGTAGTCATCGCATCGTAGGTATCAGCGACAGCCACAATCTTTGCAAGGATTGGGATTTCTTCTCCTTTCAAGCCATCGGGGTAACCTTTGCCGTCCAGCTGCTCATGATGGTATTTCACCCCAGGAATGCTTTCTCTGAGCTGCCGGATATGCTCGATGATCTCCGCTCCCATATCCGAATGGCGTTTGATTATATCAAATTCCTCCGGACTCAGCGGTTCCGGCTTTCTAAGAATATGATCCTCAATCCCGATCTTTCCAATATCGTGAAGCACAGAGGCAATTTTTAACCATTTCTTCTCCAAAGGTTTCAATTGGAGGCGCTTTGCAATGGCTTGACTATATAAAGTCACCCTCTGGGTATGCCCTCCTGTATAGGGATCCCGCTTTTCAATGGCATCGGCCAGGGATTCAGCCGTTTGGAAGAACATTTCCTCCAATTCCTGATAGAGTCGGGAGTTGTCCAGTGCAATGGCTACCTGATCGGCTAAGGAGTTGAGAAGGGAAAGGTCCTCTTTATCAAATTTCCCTTTTCCCTGTTTATTGATCGCCTCCAAGACCCCGATGATCTTCTCTTTGACCCTTACAGGAACACAGATGATATTCCGCGTCTCAAACTCTGTCCTCTCATCCACCCCCTTAAAAAAACGAGGATCTTTTCCAGGGGAATTCACAATCAGTGGTTTTCCGTGCTGAGCAACACATCCTGCGATCCCTTCTCCAAAGTTGAGAGAGATCGTTTTAATATCCTCCTCCCTGTCACCCAGTGCCACCTCAAAATAAAGTTGATGCTTCTCTTCATCAACGAGAAGAAGGGAGCCCACCTCCGCTTTCATCAATCGAGTGGCTGCTTCCATTGCCCTCCTCTGAATCTCTTTATGATCCAATGTGGAGTTGAGAATTTGACTTAATTGGGAGAGCAAGGCGAGTCGTTCAACTTTCTCCTCAATCCGTTTCAATTTATCCAGCCATCGATTGATATCAATCTTCTTCGTTGGCATTTCTCACCTTCCATTCACGGGGTTAACCAATTTTACTCTCTTTGTCAATAAAAATTTACATAAAAACAAGTTAATATTCAAAACTATTCCTGAGAATAGTAAATGAAGAAAGGAGAAACCGTATGCCTTTGCGGACCAATAAGGAACTGCTAAACCTTGCTAAAAAAGGAGGCTATGCAGTGGGAGCTTTCAATTGAATTTGATTTGAGATTTGTACATTTGAATTTGACATTTTTGCTAGGGTTGATTCTTTCCGAATAAATTTCGAATTTTCTCTTTCCAGATCTCTATTCGCTCATGGTGGTGAGGATAACGCTCCTCAAGATGTTTCAAAAAACGCTTGATTATTTCACTTCGAGAAGAAAGGATCGCCAGCCCAATCAGAATAAATAGAATCCCCTGTAGAAAAGGGAGAAAAAGGCCAATAATCCCCAGGATAATGAAAAACCAGCCAATGATCAGTAAACCAACTTTTTTAATCGAATCCATTGATTCATTATTCCCCAAACAATAGCGGGTTAAACCGTGTGTCAGTATCAAAGACATCCAATCCTTCCCTTTTCTTGAGGAAGTTTACCAGTACATAGGTCAATGGGGTAATAATGGCTTCGTAGACTGATTTGGAGAGCCACTGAGCCACGATCGCACCTGCGAGAACGCTCAGAGGAATCGTCCCTATAAATGCCAGGGTCATGAACACCAGAGAATCCAATCCCTGACCGACAAGGGTCGATCCAATTGTGCGGGTCCATAACCAGCGTCCATTTGTGGCGATCTTCATCTTGGCCATGACAAACGAGTTAGCAAATTCTCCCACCAGGTAGGCCAGAAATGATGCCCCCAACAATCGTGGAGTGTAGCCCAGAATCCGTTCATAGGCTGCCTGCCCTTCCCAAAAAGAGGCGGCAGGCAGGATCTGCCCAAGCCAGATGGCGACCACAGCAATCAAGTTGCAGAAAAATCCCAGCCAGATCACCCGCCTTGCCTGGTGGTAACCATAAACCTCAGTGAGCACATCACCGAAAATATAGCTGATAGGGAAAATGATGATAGCCGCAGGCAATACCAAACCAAAAATATTCACCAACTTGACCGCTATGATATTGGAGGTAATCAAACAAGTGATGAAAATGGAGGCGACCAGCGAGAACCAATGGGAATACCGGCCGCGCATAGGTGTCTTTTTGTCCGGTGTTAACATCCTGTGTTAAACTCCTTAGAAAAGGATGCTTATTATTATACTGAAATTCCGCATCTTTCAATTAAAATAATAATGATGGACAATTAAGCTATAATTAATATAATTTCAATATTTGAATATTTTTGCACTGTTATCGTCTAAAAAGGTGAAAGATAGTGAATCAGGAAGAAACCGAGATGATCTCCAGATGTCAACAAGGAGATCAAGAGGCATTGAAGGAGATCTTCGATAAATATCATAATAAGGTCTATCGAATCGCTTACGGCGTGGTGAGGCATAGGGAGGAAGCTCTTGATATTGTTCAGGAAGTCTTTATTAAACTATTTCGTTCTATTAAAAATTTTAAGGGGAAGTCCCATTTCTATACTTATCTCTATCGAATGGTAATGAACACTGCCATTGACCACGCAAGAAAGACGGGGAAACAATTTATCTCAAGCCTCGATGAGGAGGGAAGTTTCGAACCCTCCGATGAACTTGAAAAGGGGCCGGAAAGAATCCTCCTCCAAAAGGAATTGGAAGAGAGGGTGAAGGGAGCGATGGAGAAACTCCCTGCTGAACAGAGGGCAGCCCTCCTCTTTAGGGATGTGGAAGGTCTTTCCTACCAGGAGATGGCAGAAGCAATGGGATGTTCTATCGGGACAGTGATGTCCCGTCTTCATTATGGAAGAAAAAGAATTCAAGAGTTGTTGAAGGATTATGTGGAGCTTCACGGCCAAAGCCGTAGCTCCTCCAATGTTTCAAAAGGGGGGAACCCGCCGAAGCTTTAGCGAACCCTGTTAGAAATTCCAGTCGTTGCGACTCGAAACCGAGCGGGGCATTATTTCTAACGGGGTAAAGGCGGGTGAAAAGAGGTGAGAAGGTGATGAAAGATTCCTGTTCCTCAATATCAAAACTTTTAGAAAAATATTTTGACCAAGAGGTCACGGACAAGGAAAGACTCCTTATAGAAGGTCATCTCCAGGATTGTCCAGCCTGCCAGGATGCGCTGAGCTCCATGGAGGCGATCAGGACATTAATAAAAGTTCCTATTGAAGAGGCTGCTCAGAAGGAGGATTTCCCTTGGGTTTGGCAGAAAATCGAGAGGGAAATTCGTTTGCAGGAAAAGCTAACCTGGTGGCAATCCCTTCGGCCCTGGCTTGACCTCTCCCCTCTCTTAAAAAAGAAGGTATGGATCCCTGCGGCAGCAACCATCATGGTCCTTCTTTTCATTACGGCCCAAATATTCTTTAAAAAAATCCCTTCCTATTCGGGGGCATCTGTTGTAGAATACGCCGAAAGTGAAACTAATAATATAATGGTTTACGACTTGGAAAAGGCGAAGGTAACGATAATATGGTTATTCGAGGGGCCGGAGGAGGAAGTAATCCCGTCATGAAAAGGGTATTTCCCCTTATTGCTTTTTTCTCCCTTCTTTTTCTTTTTCTCACTTCAGTAGCCTTTGGCCAAGCCCAGACCCGATTAAGGGTGATTCGGGCTTCGAATGTTGGACAAAGCATTGATCCTCCTTTAAAAGAGCTACATAATGAACTAAAGACTCTATTCAACTTCACTTCCTATCGCCTGCTGAGGGATGAGAATCTAAGCCTCTCCCTTAACCAACCTGTTTCAATCTCAGCCCGCGAGGGGAGGATAATCATGGAGATCATCTTAGTGGGACTGCATAAGAATGTGGCTGAATTAAGAATAAGAGTCAACCGTGAAGGAACAGAGATTCTCAACACCCAGGTCAGGCTTTCCCCTGGAAGGACGGTCTTAATCGGAGGGCCGAAGCTCCGTGAAGGCGTCATCATCTATGCCCTCTCTGCCCGCTTTTAAAATAACGTGACCGTGTCCGTCCCCCGTGTCAGTTTCTTACTTCCTATTTCCTATTCCCCATTTCTTATTTACTAATTCCCATTTATTTCTCCCTTCCCATTGAATAAATTTTCCGTTCCCCCCCGTCTAAAAAAGTGGAAAAAAGATAGATACACCCGAAAGGAGGGATCTTTTATGTGGAAGAAATTAGCATTGATGGTTTTGATTTTGGCCTTAATCTTTGTTTTCACCATCCCCTCTGCTGAGGCAGGATCTAT
>PEUO01000156.1 GCA_002780715.1 Deltaproteobacteria bacterium CG03_land_8_20_14_0_80_45_14 | reverse complement strand
CGTTATCAAAATCTAAGAAAATGATAGAACAATTATGGAGAACTTCTGAAGCAGGTCTTTTTAGCCCGGAATCCCTTTCTTCTTTTAATGAAATATTTAAAAATCATTATATCTCAGATAGAACAGATACAAAAGAAATTAAGCGTCTTTACCTAAAAGCAGCTGAACAGTTGGGGCATGTCAAATTTGAAGGTTCTGCTTTATCAAAATGGCCATTGTATTCCTTTCTTGGACAAATAGAGTGAATAACGTCTAACAACCCGATGAATTCTGACAGGAAAAAGCTGTCGCTTTTTACTGCCGGTTATCCTCATCGTTAAACGAAACGATAACTTTAAAGAAGTGATTTATGTTCTTTAAAAGAGATAAAAAAATAGGGCAGGATTTAGCATTGATTGCAATTATGTTACCTGAACAACAAGGTAAGAAAATATCTCTTAAGCAATTCTCTGAAGTTGAAATACTAAGATTTAAATTTTGTCTATCTATTATAAATCTTGCAACCATAATGTGGTGGATTAATTTTCTTGAACGTAATACCAAGCGTGCTAAAAAAATCGTGGATAATATGCTTAAAAGTTTTATGGATGTATATGAGAACAAACCAGATGTAATTAGAATGGGTGATTTTGTAATTGATACAACCGAATTAAAACTTATTGACTATGCAATGGGACAAATCGAGATAGATGAAAATACAAAAACGAATTATCGTACCCTTATGCCTAAAATTTACAATATTAGAATTAAACAATATTCAGACGCTCTTCTCGAGTTATCTCAAATGATGTTCAAGAAAGAAGAAAGTCCCGGTTTATTTGTAGACCCTGTAACGAGATTATTAATTGAACATTTTACGGGCGAAGAATGGGGGAAATATTTTAAAAATAATTTTGATTTTGTTGTGGAGTTAGCATCTTTCTACAAAGGTTATTATATAGCAATTGCTGATATGGTAAAAGATAAGTTATAAAGAATTAAATATCAACTACCGCTTTGTTTAACAACCGACTGCAGCAAATGCGCTATAGCGCATCCCTGATTCGGGCGTTATGCAGACTCAACCATTTGGATTTATAACGCCGAATACTCTTATGTCTACGGCGATCTTTTTTAGCTTCTTTAATGCGGTGATAAATACACAATCCATCCGAGATAGATGGCTCTCCACATTTTGCACAAAGATATTTTTTGACGTGCCGTAATTGCCATTTACGTTGCCGAGATATTTTGAGATTAGTAAATTCATCAATAATTCTTAGCATAACAAGTCAATCCAGCGGATCGCCAAAATACCGGCTCCCGCTGATTTCTACGTTAGGCAATAAAATGATAAGAGAAAAGGTGGTATAATTGAATTGAATATTCGTTATTACATCGATCCGGAAACAGGACTACCTCATATCTACGGACACGATGTTGAAGAAACAGAGGTTGAAGAGGTTCTTTCCAATCCGGGAGAAGATCGACCGGGTCTAGAGGGATCACGAGTTGCAATTGGAAAGACATCAGAGGGACGTTATCTTAGGGTAATTTATGTTCCTGATCCAGAGCCAAATAGTGCTTTTGTAATCACAGCGTATGAACTACGAGGCAAACCATTAATCGCATATCGTCGCCGCAGAAGGAGGAAGAAAAAATGAAACAAAGTGGATTCCCACCAGGATGGGATGCTGAACGTGTGAGAAGGGTGTTAGCCCATTATGAATCGCAATCTGAAGAAGAAGCTGTTGCTGAGGATGAGGCAGCATTCGAAGCTTTCGGGCAGACAGTTATGGAGGTCCCGACAGAAATTGTACCGGCAATACGCGAGCTAATTGCAAAACACAAAGCAGCTTGATAGGGGCTAACAAATCACTGAACCTGACCGTGAAAAACCACGGCAGGTTAGTTCAGTCGTTAGGCATAAAAAAGAATAGGGCTTACTTCGTGGAGATAAAATTTTCTCGGCACGCCAAGAGAAGAGCAAAATTGTATAAAATACCAGAATCAACAATCTTAAGGATTCTCGAAGGAAGAGATTTTAATCAAAGGAATCAAGAGATTATAGAAAATGTCGAGGGTTTTAAGTATCCATTGAAAATCGTGGTTGCCGTTGCATATGATAAAATAACTGTAAAAACAAACTATCCTCTGAAGAAAGGAAGAAAAGGATGAAAGTATATTATGATGATGAAGTAGATGCCTTATATTTAAAGTTGAGCGATGAAGCTCCTGAAGGAGTTATAGAAATTTCAGAAGGTGTTAATTTAGATACAACCTCTGAAGACAAAATAGTCGGAATAGAAATTCTGGATGCCTCAAAAAAGATAGATTTAAAAACGATACTATCTTATACACTTGAATTTGACAAAGAATTGATAACTCAAAAGACTGCCTAACAAATCACTCCAGCGCCTGCCTGCCGTCAGGCAGGGACGGCTTACAGCCCCCGCTGAGTCCAGTCGTTAGGCAGCATATCTTACGAAAAATATTGTAGGATGAGTAACCCATGATACATATATTTGAACAATATCCCTTATTGAAGGAGAGAATTCCTTATGTCCAATTGGGGGAGTTCCCAACGCCTATAAAGCATCTGAGACATTTAGGAAAGGAAATTGGGACTGATTATTTGTACTTAAAGCATGACGGATTAAGCGGTCTGATATATGGTGGAAATAAAATACGCAAGTTGGAGTTCCTTCTAGGCGATGCCCTTCGTAAGGGCGCGAAAGAGGTCCTTACTTTTGGCTTTGCGGGATCAAACCACGCCCTCGCTACAGCGGTCTATGCGCAGAAACTTGGCCTGAAGAGCACATCCATACTGTTGGCCCAGCCAAATGCCCAGTATGTTCGTCGTAATCTACTATTGAGCCATGTTTGCGGTGCTGAGATTCATCATTTTAAAAATGAAATGGCAGCCTATATCCCAACGACCATTATGCTCCTTCGGAAAAAACTGAAACAGGGCAAATTTCCTTACATAATAGGTCCCGGTGGATCATCTCCATTAGGTACAATTGGATATGTAAATGCCGGTTTTGAACTGAAAGAGCAAGTTGCAAGCGGATTAGTGCCTGAGCCTGATAAGATTTTTGTCACTTTAGGCACCATGGGAACTGCAATAGGTCTAACGATCGGTCTTAAAGCTGCCGGGCTCAAGACTCGTGTCGTTTCTGTGCGTGTCGCTGACGTGAAATATGCAAATAAAGAAAAATTTGTTAAGCTTTTTGAAAAAACACTGGCCTTGATTCTTTCGTCGGATTCCTCTTTCCCATGCGTGGAAATAACCGATGACCAGGTTGATATCAGACATGATTTCTTTGGAGGACAATATGCGCGTTTTACAGAGCAAGGAATGGCGGCGCTAAATCTTTTGGCAAAATCCGAAGGAATCCGGCTGGACGGCACTTATACTGGTAAAGCGATGGCAGCTCTTATTGATCAAGTTAGGGGCCATGGTCCAAAAAATGAGGTAATTCTGTTTTGGAACACATATAACGCCAGAGACTTCTCCGATGCCATAAAGGGGATCGATTATCATCAGTTGCCCCGGTGTTTCCATCAGTACTTTGATGAAGATGTACAACCACTGGATAAGCGCCATTCTGAATAATGCCCAAATTAGGGACAGCAACCATTTTAAAGAGGCCATAGATTTGAAATCGCCTAAGCATTGGAGAGGGATGCGAAATACGCTGACGCTTTTTCGCACCCCTCAATTTTATCGTTATGTCCAAAATAAATAAGAATATGCCGATCAACTATTTTCAAGAATCGGAGAAATACAGACCGGATATTATAAAAAACTTGCTTGTTGGTGAGGCACCTCCATCATCTGGAAAAACGTATTTCTATGTGCCAAAGGCGTTGTCTGACGATATTCCAATTCGAGATCATAGAACTCTGCCAGCAACAATTTTTTATCACTATTTCCGGACGCGCCCCATATCCAAAAATGAATACACCGATCTATTACTTCTTTTGAAAAAGAAGGGTATTTTCTTGATTGATATAGAAAAAAAGGAGGGGTCGTTGGTTCCAAAACAACTTCACAAATTGAGGGTGGAGGATAGAAAAATCACAATTTTATTTTACGATTCTTTCCATGGATTTATAATCGTCACGCCCGTATACTGAAAATCATGTTCATTTCGAGTGACAAGGCGATAATTTCCCTGAAGTGCAATCGCAGCGATCAGTGAGTCAATCGCTGTTATCGGTCGTCCTTCTTTTTTCAAGCGTCCGGTGAGTTCTCCCCAAATCAACATCACTTCTGTCGTGATTTCAAGAATTCTTCCCTGGAATCGGAGCAACAAATCGCCTTCGAGCCATTCTTTGATCCTTTCTTTTCGTTTCGAAGACGGGAGCTTCTCGATACCTTTCCGTATCTCGCCAATCGTGATGACACTCAGGTAGATTGTGTTTGAGTCGAGACGATCGAGCCATTCTACAACTTTCTTGTTCGATCGCTTCGAAATGAGTTCAGAAATGACATTGGTGTCAAGCAAGTAATTCATAGGACGATATTAGCTCTCAGGCCACTCTTGTCACGTCTAAGATCAAGGTCGACCCCAGCCAATGGGGACTCACGGAAGAAGTTGGAGAGCTTTTTCTTGTTCAGCATCACCTTGCGATATTCAGCATAGGAAAGCACAATGACGGTTTCGACACCGCGCTTGGTGATGATCTGCGGACCGTGCTTAATGGCTTCGTCTAAGACTTGGCTTAGCTTATTCTTCGCTTCCTGAATCTGCCACACGCGTGCCATGGTTGTCCTCCTGTCTAGTCTGTCCAGATTATAATGTGGGTCAAGAAGGGTGTCAAGGGAGACCGAAAATAGGATGCGCTGATTCAAGTACAATCTAATCCTACTCCTCGATAGGGTAGCCTCCCTATTTTTTTACAGTAAATCTCCACTTGCAAAACATATCCTTGGGATGGGGATCGGGTGGAGCGAAAAGACACTCTACTTTGATTCGGGGATCGACCTCCCGTGCAAAACTCTCGAATTCCGCCCGGTGCATTTCTCTACAGGGATACTCCTCCAAACCACGCTTTAACCTTGCCTCCTGAGTAATGCAGTTCGGTATAGTGATGATCACTTCATCCTCTTTCTCTTCAACCTGGTAACCGACGATGATCGTCCATGGCCAGTATTGCAGGGCTTTGAGAAAACTCGAAAGCCCCTGTCCCTTAATCTTAAATCGCTGAACAAGGTCCTTAGCCCCCATTCCAGGGATACGGCCCCAGACCATCTCATTCAGTTCATCTGCAACCGGTTGACCAAATTTTTCTGTGATATAAAGATACCAGAAGGAATCCATGACCCGGTAATGCCATAGTAGGAATTGGATATAATTTTTAAGTTCCGGAGTATCCATCTTCTCAAAAATCTTGAGATCCATCTTTTTCTCCTATTTATTAGATGTCCTTTTTGTCATTCCTTCCCTGCCTGCGATAGGCAGGGAAGCAGGAATCTATTTTTTCTGTGAAAACAGGAATCCACCTCTTAACGGTCCCCTGCTTCCGCAGGGAGGGAGTCTGGATTCCCGTTTTCACGGGAATGACATCTATCCCCTATTCGTACTTTTCTAATCCCTTTTTAGTCTTGCAATTCGCTCGACCAATGGAGGATGAGAGTAGTAGAACCATGCATAAAGAGGATGAGGGGTCAGATTGGCCAAGTTATCAGCGGCCAGCCGCTTCAATGCGCAGCACATGGGTTCTGCCGTCTTCATAAGCCCCAATGCAAACTCATCAGCTTCGCGTTCGAATTTCCGAGAGACTCCCGACTCCAATGGCTGGGCAAAATAGCCAAGCAGGCTGATGAAGGTTCCAATGAGAAATAATCCGACGTAAACAATGGCTTCTTGAAAGCCAAACGTTTGGTAAAGCAACGGCCAATTCAAGAATTTAGCCACAGCATAAAAAGAGACAAAAGATAAAATTTCTAAAAGGATGAGCATCCGTAGGACATGCTTCTTCTTCCAATGTCCTGCCTCATGAGCCAGGACAGCGAGAATCTCCTCTTCGGTATGAGAAGCCAACAGGGTATCGAAAAGGACAATTCGTTTCGTCCTGCCGAGGCCGACGAAAAAAGCATTCGTGTGCTTGCTTCGCTTGCTCGCATCCATCTTGAAGATTCCTTTAGCTCGGATCCCGACTTTCTCCATCAATGCCCTGATACTGCCTTCCAATCCCTCATTTTCTATCGGATCAAATTTGTTGAACAGGGGAAAAATGACCACGGGAAATAGCCATAGCAGAAGTAATTCAACCCCCCCCACCACCATCCATGCCCATACCCACCAGGGCTCTCCTCCATGAATCACCAAGGCCAGAAGGAGGCCGAGAAGCAGACCTCCTAAAATGGCTATAATGACGATGCCTTTCAATAGGTCCGAAACCCACATCTTGAAGTTCATCACATTAAATCCATAACGCTCTTCGATCACAAATGTTTCATAGAGGCTGAAGGGGATGCGAAGCAGGTTGGCAAATATCGAAAGAACAGCAAAGAAAATCAAGCCACTCACAATCGATCCATATTTCCATAGGTTGATGGTCCTTACCAGCCATGGTAAAAATCCTGACAGTAGAATGGCCAGGAAAAGTCCCTGGTTTGCCAGAGCGGCAACGATGTTAAAATGATCAGAGTCCACGGTATAAGCAGAAATTCTTTCGAGTTTCTCGGGATCGACTGCATCCCGAAAAATTTCTGGAACGGTTGTCCCACGCTGACGGAGGTAGGAAATATTCAGCCAGTTGAGATAGACCTGAGCCCCGGACCGCAACAAAAAGACGGCAAGAAATGTGAAGAGTAAAGAATTTAATTGAATCATGAAAGGATGGGATGCTACCTTCTCCGGACCCTTTTCGTGCCTTTCCTCCTGCGTGAAGGAAGCTTCTTCTCCGTCATCTGGTTCTTTTTATCTTCGAGGAGCTTTCTTACCTCACGACGGCCGAGCTTCCGAAGGGCCACCATAAGGGCCTTCTTCTTCATACCCGGCTTAAACTGCCCACTCTCCCACAGATGCACAGCCCCAACGCTAACATCGGTAAGAATGGCCAATTCCTTCTGAGTGATCCCTAAATGTCCACGAAGACTTCGGACCAAACGGGGAGAGAATCGCGATACCTTCACCTCTTCCGGAGCTGCCTCCAATGGCATCCTCCTTTTTTCCATCTCTTTTTGCTGATTGGCTGTGATTCGTTGAAGTGTTAAAACCGCTTTGCGAAGTTGGGAGACCGCGCTTTTCAAAGACCTCACATCACGGCCTAACGGAACAGAGATTTTCCTTACTTCCCTTTTTGCCAAACGTACAATTTCAGATTTGATAATGGATTCGAACTTTGCCATAAATCCCTCCTCCTTTTGTGTACTTGCAAAGGGCATAGCGCCCCCCCACCCTCTCCCTCCCCCTCAGAGGGGGGAGGGTTGGGGAGGGGGTGACTTGCTCTATGCTCTATGCTAATCAAAGATTTTCCCCGGGTTCATGATTCCATTGGGATCTAAAAGTTCTTTGATCTGTCTCATCAATGTGAGGCTTGCCCCATGTTCTTTCTTCATAAACTTTTTCTTTCCAATCCCAATGCCATGCTCTCCGGTCGCTGTTCCACCGCATTCCAGTGCGAAATGGACAATTTCCTCTTCTGCCTCTCGAACCTTCTGCCATTGGGCCTTTTCTTCGGGAATCCCCAAAATCTCCATATGAAGATTCCCGCTTCCTGCATGGCCAAAGGCATATCCTTTTAATCCTTTCTTTCCAACAACCTTCTGACCCCATTCCACCATATCCGAATATTTTGAAATGGGAACAGCCGTATCGATCACAAGAGGATAAAAACCAGGATTGTTTACCTTGATGGACTCACGGACTCCATAGCGCGCCTCCCAGAGACGGTTTCGTTCTTCCCTCCCAATTCCTGAATCGAACCGAAGAGATCGATTCTCACCACAAATCTCCTTAACCATCTCCAACTCTTCTTTTAAACCCGCAGCGCTTACACCGTGAAACTCAATAAAAAGAGTTGGTCTTTCTTCCAAGGAGAGCTTCTTAAACTGGTTAACAACCTGAACTGTTGGAGCATCCAGGAATTCCAGAGCAGCCGGAGACAGTCCGGACCGCATGATCTGGATGACGGTATCTGTGGCTTCGCGAATGGGATTGAATTGCACCACAGCAGCCATGAACTCTGCGGGAAGGCCGATCAGGCGAAGGGTGACCTCGGCCACCACACACAGTGTTCCTTCTGAACCCACAAAGAGACGGCAAAGATCATAGCCAGATGAACTTTTGATTGCATTCGTTCCAACATGGATGATTTCCCCAGAAGGGAGGATAACCACCATGCTGAGGATAAAATCCTTGGTCGCTCCATACTTAATCGTCCTGATCCCACTCGCATTATTACCCACCATTCCCCCAATGGTCGCTGAGGCTCCGGGGTCGGGTGGAAAGAAGAGGCCATGACGGGAGAGGGTTTGATTTAACTCCTTATAGATCACCCCTGCTTCAACACGAACCTGAAGGTCCTCTGTCCTTAACTCCAAGATATGGTTCATTTGTTGAAGATCTAAAACAATCCCTCCCTCTACTGGGATGGGATTGCCTTCTAAACTTGTCCCAGCGCCCCAAGGAGTAACGGGAATCCGCTTCTCGTTGGCCAATTTGAGAATCTGGCTGATTTCCGCTGCACTGAGTGGCCAAACCACAACATCGGGTTTTCGCCTCTGATGAAAAGACTCATCTTTACTATGGAGCTCAAGGATGGATTCACCCATGGAGATCCTTTCTGACCCCACAATCTTCCTGATAGACTCTAATTCTCTATCTGTGACCCTTCCATATTCCATTGATGGATACTCAACACCCCAACTGTCTCTCCATTTTGGAAACCAACACCTTTGCTTTTTCAATACCCTTCCGCTTATGGATGAACCAATCCCTGCCGGCTTGAACCCTCTTTTGAAGCGATGCGATATCTTTCTTAAACCCTTGCTCTGAGGGTGTCCCAATGGATGGAGTCTGAGCCAATATTCTCTCCGGTCTCTGCATTTCCTCCACGTCTTGCCTTGTGATCGGAATATTAACCTTCATCTCAGCAAGAGCTTTCTTTAAACTCTGATAAGAAACCTTCCCTTTCCCTTCTTTCTCTGAATATTTCACCGCTCTCTCCACCGCCATCTTTGCCTTCCGTAAGGGGAGGGAACCTTGACGAACCATCCACTCCATCAAAGGAGTGGCACCGGTAAATTCCTCCTGAACCTGCTTAATCATTTGAGCCTTATTGATTTGAAGAAGTCGGATGACCTCTGCCATCACAGAGAGGGCAGGTTTCGATTCATTCACCAGATCCATGATCCAATACTTGGTCCACTGGGTATCCCGATTATATCCCATGAAGAGAGCCTTCCCGACGGAAAGGAGGCTAATCACCATCCCGTGGGCAAAAGAGGTTTTTGCCTTGATCACCTCTAAGGAACAGGGGTTTCGTTTCTGCGGCATGATCGAACTGCCGGTGCAATGTCGATCGTTTAGCCGGACCATATTAAATTCGCGTGTGGACAAAAGGATCAGGGTTTGGGCCATCGTGGAGAGATGATCCATCATCACGGCCACATCATAGGCCAGTTCTGCCTCAGGCTCCCATCGTTGTGTAATGGGGTCGGTCACATTCTCTGTAGGACCATCAAATCCGAGGAGTTTTGAAGTTAGTTGCCGATCTAGATTGAAAGTTGTGCCGTAGCCAGCAGCGGCCCCCAAAGGATTTTTATTAAAGAGATCAAACCAGCGCGCAAATCTCTGAATATCTCGCTCAAGAGCTTCCGTGAAAGAAAGGAGAAGATGACCGAAGGTAGTGGCCACAGCATGCTGGTGATGGGTATAACCAGGCATGATCGTCAAACAGTGTTCCTCAGCCTTTTGGAGAAGCGCCCCCATCAGAAAGATTAATCCCTCGACAAAATCCAAAACCTGGTCCCGAAGGTAAAGACGCATGTCGAGGACAATCTGGTCGTTCCGACTTCTACCAGTATGGACCTTCCCTCCGGATTCAATTCCTACTCGCCCGATAAGATAACTCTCGATGTTGGAGTGGACATCCTCTTTTGACGCATCCAATCCAAACTTTCCTTTTTGATGGAGCGTTTCTATCTCCCTTAATCCCTTGAGGATCTTCTTCCCATCCCGTTTTGAGAGGATGTCCTGATGGCAGAGCATGAGGACGTGGGCTCGATTTCCCCAGAGATCATAAGGGATCAGTTGCTCATCGCAAGGAGGAATCCCTTTGACGTCTCTTCCCGAAAGAAAATCGACCATCTCTTTGGAGGGCAGTTCTTCAAACCGCCCACCCCATAATTTATCAATTTTCATCGGATAACCCCGATCCTGTCATTCCCGTGCAAACGGGAATCCAGGCATTGGTATTACAAAAGAGGCCATGGATTCCTGCTGGAGTTTACCCCGATGGATACCGGGGCAGGAATGACAAAAATGCAAGAGAGCCCTGCTGCATCCCCCAACCATTACATTTTCCTACCTTGTTTTCCTTTTGGCTAATATTTCAAAGGGAAGTCCGCGAATGAAAGCCGCATCAGCGCAGCGTCTCTGATCAAAACCAGTGGCTTTAATGGAACGGATCTCCGGTGAGAAAAGGCTCGTCTTCGATTCTCGATAGACGATCTCAATGTTCCCCTTAAAGAGTTTGATCTTATATTTCCCGTTGACCACTTTTTGAGATGTCTCGATGAAAGCATCCAGATCATATCGCAACGGATGGTAAGCCATGCCATGGTAGATCAGGTGGGCCCACTTCTGATCTATTCCTTTCTTAAACTGAATCTCATCCTTGGTGAGGCAGAATTGTTCCACGTCTCGATGAAGTTTAAGGATGATCGTCGCAGCAGGCGCCTCATAGATCTCCCGGCTTTTCAGATCCATCATCCCATCTTCAAAGATATCGATCCTCCCTATGGAATGGACACCGCCGATGGTATTGAGTGCCGGGATGATCTCACCAAGGGGTCTCCGCTTCCCATTCAATTTGGTAGGAATTCCTTTTTCGAACTCCAGAGTGATAAAAGAAGGTTGGTCAGGAGTCTTTTCGATAGGCCATAACCACATCCAGATATCATCTGGAAGTGGCTGGTTCAGGTCGATCGCACCACTGGCAACCGATCGGCACCACATGGTCTTATCATCCCCTCCGGTAATTATCTCCGTTACTGGAACATCCCATGCCCGACATAGCGCCTCCTCCTCCAATCGGGTTAAATCGAAATCTCGTACCGGGACGAGTATCTTCAGCTTGGGCGCAAACATCTTGAAGACATTGTGCATCCGGTATTGATCATTGCCTTTTCCGCTCGATCCCTCGAGGATGGCATCACATCCCTCTGCCCTGGCAACCTCTGCCACCTTCCACGCCACGATCTGCCTTGTCATGGAGGTCGAGACAGGGTAACCCAGATAATCCGAGTTGGCCTGAATGGCCCGCGCAATCCAGACCTCGGTGAATTCCTTTCGAAGATCAAAAAAGAGCGGTTTTATTTTGAGAACCTTTGCTTTCCTCTGGCTTTCGAAGATCTCCTCATCCCCCTGCCCGATATCAATCGTGATGGGAAGGATCTTTTTTACCTTATATTTTCTTCTAAGCAATTCGATGGCAAGAGAAGAATCCAATCCTCCGGAGTAGGCAACGGCTACTTTGTCCACTTTGGGGGTTTTGGTTTTTTCAATCTTCTTCAAAATCCCACGAATGTCCATAACAGGCTAACCTCCTTTTCAATTAGATTGGCATGTTACCATAAATCATGTAGTTACACAATGTTTTAAAATTACCTGTGTTACCAAAGAAACCGAGGTGGATGAATTTGAACTAATGGAGGGAGCTAAAAGGAAAGGCAGGCAAAGCAAAAGATGATTATAGGATTGTTATCGATCTGCTGACATTTAAGGTGGATAAAGAAGAGACGAAGAAAATAGGAAGGGTACTATAGCCCTTAGGGAACAGTTACATACTCTGCAAAAGAATGAGTAAGGAAACGATACATCTTTATTTCTATTCCTTTAATCCAGCTTGGAATTATTAGTAGGTATACCAACAATGGGGATCTTGTTCGAGGTAGTCTCCGGTTAAGGCAAGAGCTAAACTTCGGCAACCTCGGCAATCCTTTATTTCACAGCTTCCACATTTTCCTTTGAGGTTTTCCTTTCTCCTCAACTTCCTTAACATCTCTGATTCCTCCCATATCTGCTTCAAGGGAGTTTCCAAAAGGTTTCCTATTGAAATGGGAAACCTACGACAAGGAAAAACAATTCCCTCCGGCATGATGCAAAGACCATCCACTCCAATGACACAGGGAGCACCCAATAGCTCAGGTTCCTCTCCGTTAAAACTGATCTGAAAAGCTTGATAAGGAAGAAGGGAATGTTCTTCTCCTTCAATTGGGAAAAAATCCAAAAGCATTTCTATCATTTCCTTCCACTCTTCCTTGCTTAGCACCTCATCCAAGCTTTCTTTCCCTTTGCCTAAAGGAATGAACCGTTCAATAATCAATCCATCGATACCTAAATCCTGACAAAGTTTAAAGAGAGATGGGAGGCTCTTAAAATTCTTTTTCATCACAGTGAACATCAAAATGATTTCAAATCTCTTTTCCTTTTTGATCAGAGAAAGATTTTGCATCACCTCCTCAAAAGCCCCTTTTTGACGAATTAAGTCATTTGTTTTTGCATCCCCTCCGTCCAGAGAAATCTTTATCTTCTTTAATTTTGAAAAGCAAAATAACTTCCTCATCATCTCTTGATCAATGAGAAGACCATTGGTGATGATTCCCAACTCTTCAACCACCGACTGTTGGTCCAAATCATTGAGGAGGGGAAATAGTTCAGGTTTTAATAGGGGCTCGCCACCCGTGAGATGGATGCAGGCTGTTTGACCCCATTCCCTCATTGTAGTAAGGACATTGTCTGATACTTTTTTAAGTCCTGCCCAATCCAGATCGCTTTTTTTTGAGAAATCGTCTTGATAGCAATGTTTGCAACGAAGATTGCAAAGGTTGGTGATGTGCCATTGGAAATAGAATGAGTCTTTCATTGTTATCTATTCTAAGATTAAAATGAAGGAGTTGCAAATTTGTCCTTTATTTTCGAGATGCTAAATTGTATAGGAACTTTGTCAAGAATATAATACGGATTCTCTATTTTTTTTGATTGACAATTTTAATCCTGATGTGTTATGTTAAGAACAATGTTAAAAAAGGTCTTAAACATATTTATCTCAATTCTTTTGCTGCTACCTCTTTTTACAGGGGTGGTCGGGTTTTCCCAACCGATCAATAAATCTCCTGCCTCTTTTCAAAAAACCTGCGATATGGATCACTGCAATCCCTATATGCCGAAATGTCCTCTCTGCCCCTCTTCAAATTCCACCATTCAACTTTTTCACCAAGAAGCGGCAGCCTATTTACCAACACCTATTTCCTCTTTTATTCTTATTAGTGTAAGCCCCCTCTCCGATCAAGGGGTTGTCAAAGCAATATTTCACCCACCCACATTCAATTCATAAAGCGATCTTTACCCTTTCAAAATTCTTTTTCTAAATATTTCATTTTCCTTCGAGGAAAAATCAAACCTTGAGGGATAGATTTCTCTCTTCCTGACTTCCCTGTGAAGAATCATGGAGAGGAGAAATGGAACGGAATGTAATCAATCGTGAAAAACTGGCAGAAGGGTGCACAGTGGAACAGGTCATCAAACTTTTAGACAAAAAGTACGGTCACCGAGTCTAAGGAGAAATTTGAGGGAGGGAAAGGACATGGAGAGTGACTCTCAAAGTATCAAAACATCAGCATGCCCTTCATGTGGTGAAGGGAATGAAAAGGGAAATCAGTTTTGTGTCTACTGCGGAGGTTCGCTCCCGAGGAGGAGAGAAACCCGCTTCAAGAAGCGATATATCCTTTTCGGAGCAATAGGCCTCATACTGGTTGGGGTAACCATATTTTTCTGGATAGGCGGTTTTGAACCCAAACTGGTAGGAAGAGTTAACGGTGAGGGGATCACCCGGAAAGAATTCTCGAAGAGGGTGGAGCGGGCCAAGAAATTTTACGAACTTCGCTACGGGCAAAAACTTTTTCAGGGTGAAGAAGGAAAGGAAAATTTAAACCGTCTCAAAACTGATATTCTCGATGAGATGACAACAGAGAAAATCCTTCTTCAGGAGGCAAAGACCACTGGCTATAGTTCTGCCCCCGATGAAGAGATTGTGAAGCAGGTGGAAGCTATTAAAAAGAAGCATGGCTTATCAGACGCTGATCTTAAGCAAAAGATGAGCGGAAGTATCGAAGATTTAAAAGAGGAGCTTCGAAAAGAGTGGATCATATCTCAATTCGTAGAGAAAGCCGTTCTCAAAGGCGATCAACAAAACGGCAATCTTCTCTTCGCCCAGTGGTTCACAAAAACAAAGGCAAAGGCCAAGATCGAGACCTATGAAAAATTGCAACCAGTTTCAACAGCAAAACCATCTTGCTGTAGAAGCGGGTGTGGAGGTGAAAGAGCTCAGCCTCTCGATCCAAAGATCGAGCAGGAAGCAAAGACCAAGGCATTAGAATATTACGAAAAGAAGACACAAAAGAAGGGAGCGAGCGCCAGGGTTACAAACTTTGGATGCCACGTCCAGGTGGACATTATTGAAGACGGCAAAGTCGTAGTCTCCCTGACTTACAGGCAGGGAGAAGTTCAAGAAATTTAAATGAGAGCTTTCAAAACTGCTATAGGCTCTCTTGATTACACAGATTTCAAGAATGATTACAAAGATTTTTTCCTTATTTTCGGTGCATTTCATGTCTGTGTAATCACTCATAATCGGTGTAATCAAAAGATTTCGGAACTTTTTGAGAAATCTTTAAACAAAGGAGGATCATTCAATGAGAACATGTCCAAAATGTCAAACAAAAAATCAAGACTCAAACAACTTTTGCAAAAAATGTGGTTTTCAACTCTCAGGTTCCTCATTTCAGGATAAAAAGGAGAAGGTATTGGGTGAGAAGAAAAGAAAACCTTTTTGGGTCCCGACTTTGTTAGCCATCCTTGCTGTAATATTGGCAGGCGTAGGTTACTGGATCATCCAGGGGAATTCAGGAGCTAATCCGAGAGTCTCCTCCCAACCCAAGGTGACTGGGAAGGTGGATTATGCCGGACAGACGGTTCGCATGACCGATATTCAGGCGAAAGTGGAGAAAGGGAAAATTTCCATCCCTCTCGATGTAGTGAAAGAGAAGAAGATGGTCCGTTTCGAATATGAGAACAACGGAGTTAAGATTCCCCTCCTTTCCTACATCACACAGTCAGGGAGAGTCGTGACAGCAGTGAGCATGTGTGAGCCGTGCCGGTCCACGCGATTTCATATCAATGATAAAAAAATCGTATGCAATGCATGTGCCACCGAGTGGAATCTTGAGACCCTTAAGGGAATCCAGGGAGGGTGTCTCAATTATCCGCCCGATGTCATTCCAAGCACGATTGAGAAGGATCGCATCCAGATTGATGAAAAAAATGTTACCCAATGGAGACCGAGAGTCTAATTCAGTAGGCAGTAAGCAGAAGACAGTAGGCAGTGAACCCCGTTAGAAATTCCAGTCGTTGCGACTCGAGACCGAGCGAGGCATTATTTCTAACGGGGCAAATAGCCTTATTATCCATTCCTGCTTACTGCTTAGTGCCTACTGCTTTCTGGCTCTATGAGAGGTGTTAACATGCGACTTAAAGATATTTCGATCAACAATCTCCGGAGGCGAAAGGGGAAGGTCTTCTTTCTCATTCTGGGTCTCACCATCGGCATCACGACTGTGGTCACCCTCATCTCCATCACCCGGATGATGAATGAAGATATCTCTAAAAAATTGGATGAGTTCGGAGCCAATATCCTCATCATCCCAAGATCAGATGACCTTTCTCTTTCATACGGAGGGATGAATATCGGCGGGGTTTCAATTGATGCTCAGACTCTAAAGGACTCGGATCTTCCAAAGATTCGGCAGATCGAGGTCCGGGAAAACATCAGCACTGTTTCACCCAAACTGATAGGGGTTGTGGAAATAGAAGGGAAAAAAGTCCCTCTCATGGGTGTTCGTTTTGAAGAAGAATTGAGGCTTAAGAAGTGGTGGAAGATTCATGGGGCTGAGCCGAAGAGCCGGGATGAGGTCTTGTTGGGAAATGAGGTTGCAGTCCGGCTCTTCAAAAGTACTGGTGACACCTTACCAATCAACGGAAAGTCGGTCAGGATTTCAGGAGTTTTAGACGAGACAGGATCACAGGACGATTTTCTCATCTTCAGTGATTTGACTTTTGTCCAGGAGGCAATGAAAAAACCTGGGGCCTTAAGCCTAATTGAGGTCTCTGCCTTTTGCAATACCTGCCCGATCGAAGAGATCGTGAGACAGATCTCGAAACAATTACCTCATGCCAAAGTGACGGCCATCAAACAGACCCTCAAGACAAAGATGGAGGCTTTGGACCATTTTAAAAAGTTTTCTGCCGGGATCTCGATCATTGTCCTTCTCATCGGAAGCTTGATCGTCTTCACAAACATGATGGCCTCAGTGAACGAGCGGAAAAGAGAGATCGGAATCTTCCGGGCCATTGGATTCCGGAAATCCCATGTGGTACGGATCATTTTCTTAGAGGCTTTGATCATTGGTTTGATTGCAGGGATAGTTGGATATCTGCTTGGGTTGGGGGTTTCCCAGATCATCGGTCCGATGGTTACGGGGATGAAAGGTGGGAAAATATTTATCGACCCCCTGCTGGCCATAGGAGCTATTTTCCTATCTTCTTTGATCGGAATCCTTTCGAGCGCCTACCCAGCTATTCATGCCTCGAAGATGGATCCAACAACAGCGCTGAGAGCGCTGTAAATAAATGGCAAAGGGCATAGAGCAAACTGCATAAAATGTAACTCAGCCCTTCAGGGCTGCCGCCGGCCCATGAGGGCCTCTGGCCCGGAGGGATGAATCAGGGCTGAAGCCCTGAGCTACACGGACACGCCTGCGTGCCAAAACGCCTTCGGTGTGCAGGCACGAGACACGCCTGGCCTGCCCCGCCCTCGGTCGGGACCGGGACCGGCAGGCAGGGAGGACGAACACGGACATGAGCCTAATTGAAATCAAAACACTAAACAAAGCTTATGAAAGTGGGGATGAGTGTGTACAGGCACTCGTTGATGTAGATCTGAATATTGAAAGAGGAGAATTTATTTCTGTGATGGGCCCTTCTGGGTCTGGAAAGTCTACCCTTCTAACGATTCTGGGAGGGCTCAACCATCCCACAAAGGGAGATGTGGTCATAGATGATATCCCTGTCTACAAACTTTCACTGGAGAAGTTAGCCGATTTCAGAAGGGAATATCTTGGTTTCATCTTCCAATCCTTTCAGTTGATTCCTTATCTTACGGTAATCGAAAATGTGATGCTTCCTCTTTCCATTACAGAGAAGTCGAACAAGGAACAAATGAAGATGGCTGAGGGGATATTGGAAAGAATTGGGTTGAAAGGGAAAGGCAAGAGGCTTCCAGATCAACTTTCAGGAGGCGAGCAAGAGAGGGTGGCCATTGCCAGGGCCCTGGTGAATTCACCACCCATCCTTATGGCCGATGAGCCCACAGGGAACCTGGACTCCAAAACCGGAAAAGAAATCATGGACCTCTTTAAGTCTTTAAATGAAGAAGGCCAGACGATTATCATGGTCACTCATAATCCGGAGAATATGGCTTTTTCCACCCGGACCCTTTTCCTCAAAGATGGAAGAGTGGAGAATAATGGCGCAAACGAATTGATAGGAATATTCTCAGTGAGAGGATCTAAACAGGTGGGGACTACTCCGTGAAGTTCGATGGGTTATTTCGTAAAGAATATCACAGGAGGTCTCTTTTCTTCTGTTCAAATTCTTCTTTGTTGATCTCTCCACGGGCATAGCGTTTCTTTAAAATATCCAGAGCAGACTCTTCACCTTTGCTTGCTTTCGTTGTTCCAACAAGGTACCGGATAAGAAAGATTAAACCCACAATAAGAATTCCCCAGAAGATGAACATAAATATCCAACCCATGCCCCACCATCCCCCCATCATTCCGGGGCCCATTCCATAATCCCCCCAACCCCCCTTTAATAAAGGGGGGAGAGAGAGGATTTTTGTCAATATCCCATCCATTTGCTTACCTCCTTCTCGGTCTCTTACCGAGGGTCACCTTCACGTCTATATAACTATCTTTTCTGAAGACTTTGAGGAGAACAGTATCCCCTGGTTTCTTCTCACGAATATAATGGATCAACTCATCATTGGTCTTTACCTCTTTTTGATCGGCTTTCACCACTATATCTCCGCCCACGAGCACAATCATGTTCCCAACCTGAACTTTCTGATTTCCTCCTTTCAGACCGGCTTTATCAGCGGGGCCGCCTTTTACCACTTCTGAAATCATCGCTCCTCGTTCTATTTTAAGTTTAAGATACTTTGCCATCTCAGGGATGAGAGACTGGATGGTAGCGCCTATATAGGGATAGGTCACATAACTTTTTGAAAGGAGTTCTGGGACCACTCGTTTTGCTGTATTAACGGGTATGGCAAAACCAATCCCCACACTTCCACCGGATGGACTGATGATGGCGCTATTGATTCCAACGATTTCCCCCTCAGAGTTGAGAAGGGGCCCTCCGGAGTTTCCTGGGTTAATGGCGGCATCGGTCTGAATGACATCTTCTATTAATGTCCCCACTTCAGAACGGATGGTCCGACCGAGCGAGCTAACAATCCCTGTGGTCAATGTCCTCTGCAAGCCAAAAGGATTTCCAATGGCAAGGACCTTTTGTCCGATTTTCAAACTTTTTGAATCTCCCATGGGAACGACCTTTAATTTTTCCTTCGGGGCATCAATCTTGATCACTGCCAAGTCGTTATCCGGATCTGACCCAATCAATTTGGCAGGCCACTTCGACCCATCTGCCAAGGTCACCTCTAATTTTTTGGCATTGGCGACCACATGATGGTTGGTCAAGATATGGCCTTTCGTATCAATGATGGAACCGGATCCAGATCCCTGAGTTGGAAAAGCGTTAAAGAAAAAATCCATCTGAATAGCGATACTGGTAACATTAACGACTCCGTCCGCCACCTTCTCATAGACAGTGATATTATTCTTTTCGTCCTCCGTAATCGAGAACGCCTGTCCTGCGCTCAAAAGAGTGAGGAGTAGGATGAGGAGACCAATAAAGAACTTCTTCGATATTTTTCTAAGAATCATTTTTCGCCCCCTTGGACTTCAACCCTAAAGGGTTGAGTTATGGAATTATTGAATTGTATCTCAGGGCTTTAGCCCTGATTTATGTCAGCCCTAAAGGGCTGAGTTACAGAAACTCTAACATCAGTAGTAACTCAGGGCTTTAGCCTTGATAGGAATCAGCCCTAAAGGGCTGAGTTTCGTGACTTAGGGCTTCAGGCCTGAACCAGTAAAAACCTTGCTGAAGGGATACTCTCTGTAATCAGAGACCAACCCTTTTCTTACTGGATTCTCTAAAATATAGAATACAACATCCTCTATACTCTCTTCTTTTCTCAAGATATGGTCATAATAGCTGACATGCCATAAATTCTCTTTGTAATTTTTCTTAAACCAATATCCACCCTTTTGTTTAAAAAGGCTTACAAATTTTTTGGCATTGGATCGATCATCCTGTCCCATTACCAACAGATGAAGATGGTCAGGCATGAAACAATAAGCCAGTAAGTCAAACCTCTCTGCTTTTGCTGCTTCGAGTATAGGATTAATTAGACCATTCACCACTTCGGGCTTTTTAAAATAGGGTTTACAATCTTTCGTCCGAATGGTGAGGAAATAGGCATATGTCCCAATGTAGTCGAAATCTTTTAACCTCGGTCTTTTAGGGAATGACTTATTGTTGTCAATTACCATGTTTGTAACTTAAGGCGTATACCTTGATTGAGTTACCGAATTTTCAGCCCTGAAGGGCTGAGTTACATTACTGCTTCCTCGTCTGCAACTCAAGGCTTTAGCCCTGATTTATCAACCCTTAAGGGTTGAGTTACAAACCTCTGTAACTCACGGCCACGATTCTCATCAAGCTCGTTTATCAACCCTAAAGGGTTGAGTTACATATCTTGGAGGGATCTGTAACTCAGGGCTTTAGCCCTGAGGATTATCAGCCCTGAAGGGCTGAGCTACATATTTTCGCTCAGACGCGTAACTCAGGGCTTTAGCCCTGATTCATCACCCCTAAAGGGGTGAGTTACCTAAAATTTTTTATGATTTCTTCCTTAATCTTCTCCATGGGCATTTTCTGATCGTAAAGCCTTTTGGTCAAGAGGGCCTCCTCTTGGCAGATCATTCACCCTGCAGCGTGGCTATCAATGAAACAATCCAAGAGGTTCTCATGACCGTAGGCTTCACATTCACAAAAACAGGGTATCTGAGTCAAAACTTCAGGAATTTCTTTTGCAACCTGATAAGCCCTTTTAGCCTTTCCCTTGAAAAGGTTTGGATCGAGAGTCTTTGGCAACCCGGTTTTCGGATCAATGGACTTTTCTTTTAAGATCTTGAATGCCTTTGGATCTGTCTCCTGTTTCAGGGTTTTGGAATGTTCTCCATTTGCCATAGCCAAACTCGAAGTGGAAGTAAGTAACATCAAGGCAAGAAGGAATATTTTTAGCATCTCTTTCTCTACAACTCCATATTGTAACTCAAGGCTTCAGTCTTGAGGTCAACCCTAAAGGGTTGAGTTACAAAGAGACGAGTATCAGCCCTAAAGGGCTGAGTTACGGATCTATATCTATATCCTGGGAAGACCGGCTTCGTCAAAAACTCCTTCAAACAGTGGCCCGCTGAGATAACGTTCGCCCGAATCAGGGAGGATGGCTATGATGGTCTTCCCGTTGAATTCCTCCATCCTCGCAAGCCTCAGAGCGACTGCTATCGCTGCACCGCAACTGACGCCCGAAAGAATTCCTTCCTCTCGGGCAAGTCGTCTCGAATGTTCAATGGCCTCTTCACTGGTCACCTGTTCCACACGGTCAACCATCGAGAGATCCAGTGTATCCGGAATGAATCCAGCTCCGATCCCCTGAATCTTGTGTGGCCCGGGCTTGAGCTCCTGTCCTGCAAGGCGCTGGGCAATAACAGGGCTTTCTGCTGGTTCAACAGCTACGCTGATAATTTTTTTCTTCTTTTCTCCCTTGATAAATCGCGACACGCCTGTAATCGTCCCTCCGGTGCCCACTCCTGAGACCAGTACATCTATCCCGCCATTTGTCTGTTCCCAGATCTCCGGGCCTGTCGTTTTGAAATGGATCCCCGGATTGGCAGGATTCTTAAACTGCTGGGGCATATAATAATTGGGACTCGAGGCCACAATCCGCTCTGCCTCTTCGATTGTCCCTTTCATTCCCTTGGCTCCTGGTGTCAGGATGATGTTTGTGCCAAAAATGGCGAGCACTTTCCGCCGTTCCATCGACATGGTCTCAGGCATCGTCACATTAAGCTTATATCCTCTTGCGGCCGCCACAAAGGCCAATGCAATGCCTGTGTTTCCACTTGTCGGTTCAATGATCTCCATCCCGGGTTTGAGCAGCCCTTGCTTTTCTGCCGTCCAGATCATACTTGCTCCAATCCGGCACTTGACTGAATAAGAAGGGTTACGGCCTTCAACCTTGGCAAGGATTGTGGCTTTGAGTCCTCGGGCCATTCTGTTAATTTTAACCAATGGGGTGTTACCAATCGAAAATGAGTTGTCAGAAAAAAAGTTTGTCATGTTATTCTCCTTTCTTTCATATTGGAATAATGGAAGAATGGAATACTGGAATATTGGATATTGAAAAAACAGTTTTTAATGCTCCACCCATCATTTCACCATTCCATCATTCCAATGTTCCATCGAAGTTAGTTCATCGGAGGTTTAAACCTCCGAAGCCTTAGTGCATTTGAAACCACGGTGACCGACGAAAACGCCATGGCTCCAGCGGCGAAGATGGGATTGAGAAGAATGCCAAAAAATGGAAAAAGAACGCCTGCGGCCACAGGGATGAGAATCGTATTATAAGCAAAAGCCCAGAAGAGATTCTGTTTGATATTGCGAATGGTCGCCTTACTTAATGCGATGGCTATCACGATCCCTCTCAGATCCCCACCGATCAGTGTGATGTCTGACGATTCCATCGCTACATCGGTTCCTGTTCCGATCGCAATTCCCACATCGGCCTGAGCCAAGGCAGGCGCATCATTGATCCCATCCCCTACCATCCCAACCTTCCGACCTTCTGATTGAAGCCGCCTGACCTCTTCTGCCTTCATCTCGGGAAGAACTTCTGCCAGCACCCTGTCAACTCCAATTTGATTCGCAATGGCTTTGGCGGTTCGTTGGTTATCTCCAGTGAGCATCACGACTTCCAATCCCATTCGGTGGAAGGCTTCCACAGCCTTCTTAGAATTTTCCTTTAATGTATCGGCAACGGCGATGATACCCGCAGCCTCCCCATCCACCGCCAAAAACATGGAGGTCTTTCCTTCATTGGAAAGCTGTTCTGCTTTATTCGATAAACCGTTTAAACTCACTTTTTTTTCTTCCATCAACCTTAAATTTCCAAGGAGGACTCTTTTTGAATCGATCATTGCCTCGATGCCGTGTCCTGCAATGGCCTGGAAGTTTTTCGAATCCAAAAGGCTTAAATTCTCTTCTTTTGCCTTTTTAACGATGGACTCTCCCAAGGGATGTTCTGATCCTTTCTCTGCAGAGGCGGCCAATGTCAAAATTTCTTTCTTTGAAAACTTTTCAGACTCAATAATATCTGTCACAGAGGGCTCACCTCTGGTCAATGTTCCGGTCTTATCTAAGACAATGGTATTTAATTGATGAGCGGTCTCCAGAGCCTCTGCCCCTCGAATTAAAATTCCATTTTCTGCGCCCTTCCCTGTCCCCACCATGATGGAGGTGGGGGTTGCCAATCCCAAAGCGCAAGGGCAGGCGATGATGAGCACAGCCACAAAGTTAAGAAAGGCATAGGTGAGTGCCGGATGAGGTCCGAAGAAATACCAGACGATGAAAGTGATGATTGCTATGGAGATGACAACCGGGACAAAGTAGCTGGCAATGACATCGACCATCCGGGCAATCGGAGGTTTCGATCCCTGGGCCTCTTGAACCAGCCGGACAATCTGGGAAAGAACCGTATCCTTTCCAACCTTGGTCGCTTCAAATTTAAATGTTCCGGTTTTATTGATCGTCGCGCCGATGGCAGTATCACCGCTCTTCTTTTCAACGGGTAAGGATTCCCCTGTCACCATGGATTCATCGACAGAGGAGTAACCCTCTTTGACGATTCCATCTACTGGAATTTTTTCACCGGGGCGAACCACGACGATATCCCCTGTGGTAACTTCTTCAACTGGAATATCCAATTCGTTCCCATTTCGAATGACCTTAGCTGTCTTGGGCTGAAGGCCGATCAACTTTTTAATCGCCTCTGAAGTTTTCCCTTTTGCCCTCGCTTCCAAAAATCTTCCCAGAAGGATGAGGACGATGATGGCCGCAGAGGTATCGAAATAGACATCCATCATTAATCCTTTGACCATGATCAGGTGAGGAACAAAAGTCACGATGAGACTATAGAGATAAGCCGCAGAGGTTCCCACAGCGATCAATGTGTTCATATCGCTGGTCTTATGTTTGGTCGCCTTCCAGAACCCAACATAAAATTGCCGACCAGCCCACCATTGGACAGGAGTAGCCAAAAGAAATTGAATGAAGAAATTTGTCTCAATGGAAAGGCCTATCCATTTCTCCAGTAGCGAGGCGCCATACATGAGAATGAGGATGGGGATAAGGAGAACGGCGCCAATCATAAACTTTTTCTTTAACCGGGAGAGCTCTTCCTCTCTGGCAAGCCTTTCCTTTTCAACGAGATCCTCTTCTCGTAGAGTCGAGTCTCCGACTTTGACTTCGAGAACTTGATAACCAGCTTCTTCAACGGCCTTCTTAAGATCCCTGATCGACACCTCTTCAGGAATATATTCAACCGTGGCCCTTTCTGTGGCAAAGTTAACGCCTGCCCGAACGACTCCTTTTACAGAACTCAGGGCCTTCTCCACCTTTTTGACACAGGATGCACAGGTCATCCCTTGAATGGGAAGAACCACCTTCTCCACTTTTGCTCCATAGCCCAGATCTTTCACTTTGTCGATTAAATGGGAAACATCGGTCTGGTCAGGATGAAAGAAAACCGTGGCTTTCTCTGCAGCAAAGTTGACGTTGGCCTGAGAAACACCCTCAACCTTGGCCAGCCCTTTTTCGATCTTTGCTGCACAACTGGCACAGGACATTCCTGAAATAGGAAGGTCGATTCGTAACAACTCTTCTTTTTCCTGAACCTTCATTTAGAATTTTATCCAACTGTATCTCAGGGCTTCAGCCCTGATCATGATCAACCCTAAAGGGCTGAGTTACAAATCCATTCGGCTATTATTTCAAATCATAATATATCCCCGCCGTCCTTTTTTGATCTCCTATCTTAAAAAGGACCATCACCTGATACTTACCCTTTTCTGAAAGTTTAAAATAGGCATCATAACTCTTCATCGTCTTTTCATATTTCATGGGCTTGATCTGATCTTTTCCCTTGGGGTCGATCACCTTCGCATTGAATTGAGCGTCCGGGATCTCTTTCTGTGTCTTCTCATCTTTTAGGGTCGCCGTGATATTATGGGTTGTCCCTGCTTCAACCTCTTCCTTCATTTTCATATCTTTGAGCATCTTTTGATGTTCTTCATTGGCCATGATCTGAAAAATGACCTTTACTCCCTCCGCAATGACTTCTTTTGTATCCATCTTCATCGTCTCACCCTTTGGTGCTCCTCCATGTGAGTGCTGAGCAAAGGATAGGGATGTAAGGACGAAGAAGCCTAAGCTCACGATCCCTAAAACCAAAACCAACCGTTTCATACCTGCTACCTCCTTTTAAAGAAATTTTAGTAAAATTGCGAACCCTATTCACACAAGTTTCTTTTTTTTCATTCCTGCGCCTGCTTTCGCAGGGGTAAACTTGTCCCCGCGAAAGCGGGGAGCAGGAATCTATTTATATAAATTTTCCTGAATTCCCGCTGGAGTTTACCCTACACCTTGATGCGGGGCGGGAATGACAGACCTGTGCATCATCCTGTGTATTATTTGAGCCAATCGGGATTAGCTTTTGTTTCCTCTGCCTCCTTAGAAAGTTTTTCTAACATTTCATTTGCCTCAGCGATTTGGGCCTCATACTTTTTCTTCTCTCCATTTAATCGATTCAACTCCATAACATCCCATTTGGTTTGAGATCTGCTTCTGCCATAGAAGTTTGTCTGGCTCAGCTCTTCTGATTTTTTCGTAAAATTCTTTTGGGCTTTCTCATAGTTTTCCCTGGCTTCTTTTAATTTTTCCTTCCATGGATGGACTTTATCTCGCCACCACGCCTCATCCCTGCCATAAATATCCGCCCTAATCTCCTCCTCTTTACCACTGGGAGCTATTGTTTGAGGGGGCAAAGGAGCCCTTTCTTCTTGGACATCCTTTCTTGTCTCGACCTCGACTCGATCTTGATAAGAAGGAGGAACTTTGCTAAGGTCATCCGTAAAGTGTGCCACCCCTTTTTCATCTACCCATTTATAAATCGTGGCAGCATAAGCAGGGATAGTAAAAGTTAATACAATCAACAAGATAAGAAACTTCTTCATTTTGTCCACCTCCATTTTTGATGGACTCGTAAAAAGTCCGATTCAGCCCATT
Source organism: Deltaproteobacteria bacterium CG03_land_8_20_14_0_80_45_14 (assembly GCA_002780715.1). Classification (GTDB taxonomy): domain Bacteria; phylum Desulfobacterota; class BSN033; order BSN033; family UBA1163; genus UBA1163. Next base: position 85 of record PEUO01000156.1, on the reverse strand, counting down.
ATCGTCATTCCCGTGCTTGCGCGCCGTAGCGCTTCAGCGCGCAGGCGTGAAAACGGGAATCCAGTGAATTCAAATACTTCCCTCC
>PEUO01000235.1:4877-8454 GCA_002780715.1 Deltaproteobacteria bacterium CG03_land_8_20_14_0_80_45_14 | reverse complement strand
TATGAAAAAGCCGATAACTTTACCTCTAAACCATACGGGCATCGTCACCGTAACCTTTTTATGTTTATTCCTTCTCATGGGATGTGGTTACCAGATGGTCGGGAAGGAGACACATGTCCCCCCTGGTCTGAATTCCCTTGCCATCCCCACCTTCAAGAATCAAACCTTTGAACCCGGGATCGAGGTCCCTTTTACTCAAGGTTTTTTAAAAGAGTTTATTAATGACCGAAGGGTAAAAGTGGTGGACCGAACAGGAGCAGACTCCATTTTAGAAGGGATTGTCAAATCTTTTAACATTTACTCAGTTTCTTATGATAAAGCTGGATTCGTCACGGAATATCAGATCAATGTGGTACTCGATTTAACGCTTAAAAAGGGGACGGGGGAGGTCCTCTGGGAGGAGAAGGATTTTTCTGAAACTCGATGGTACCGGGCTTTTTCCAACGTCCTCACCAGCGAAGCGAATAAGGCCGCTGCCCTCCAACAGATTGGAAGATTTGTGGCGGAGCGGATTCGAAATCGTTTCTTTTATAATTTCTAAATTAGAGCGAATTATCCGAATAGTAGCGAATTGGACGAATGATGACGAATTTAAAATTGATGGATTCGTAAAAAGTCCGATTCAGCCCATTATCGTCATTCCCGTGAAACTTGTCCTCGAAGGTATAAATCGGGGAACGGGAATCCAGTGAATTTAAATACTTCCCTCCGGGCCATAGGCCCTATGGGCCGGCGGCTGGGCTCCTGCTGGAGTTTATCCCGATGCAAATCGGGGCAGCAGTGACAGATTGATAGACTTTTACGAGACCATCAAAATTTATATTCGCTTGATTCGTGGCTATTCGTTCTATTCGTGATCCTGAAAGGAAAGAATAACTTATGTACACCGCTTCGGATTTGAGAAAGGGATTGAAAGTCATCATTGATGAAGAACCTTACATCGTGACGGCTTTCGAATTTTCCAAACCCGGCAAGGGTCAAGCGCTTTATCGCACCAAACTGCGGAATATGATCACAGGATTAACCATTGATAGAACGTATCGTGAGGGAGAGACCTTCGACCCCGCTTCATTAGAAGAGCGAGCCATGCAATTTCTTTATAAAGAGGGCGATCACTACCACTTCATGGATAACCAGAACTTTGAGCAGATCATTATCAGCGAGGAATCCCTCGGTGATGCCAAAAACTTTCTTATTGATAATTTGAATGTGGAGGTCCTGTTGTTCAGAGACAGAGCGATTGGCGTCGAACTGCCCAATTTCGTCAATCTCAGGGTGATTAAAACAGAGACCTGGGTGAGAGGGGATACCTCGAAAGCGGATTTCAAACCAGCTACTTTAGAGACCGGTTATGTGCTTCGCGTCCCTCCGTTCATCGAAGAGGGTGAGCTGATCACCATTGATACCCGAACTGGTGAATTTTCGAAAAGAGTCAAAGAGTAGGTTTGTGGCAAAAAACTGGCCACTGGCAAGACGTAAAAAAGCCCTTCAGCAGAGGGCGCGCATACTACAGGGGATCAGACAGTTTTTTATTGAAAAGGGTTATCTCGAAGTGGAAACCCCCCACCGAATACCCACCCCTGCGCCAGAATCCCATATTGATGCCATCCCCTCCGATACATGGTTCCTTCATACCTCTCCTGAACTTTGCATGAAGCGCATGATGGCAGCAGGATATGAGAAGATCTTTCAAATCTGCCAGTGCTGGAGAGAAAGGGAGCGAGGAAGCCTGCACCTTCCTGAGTTTACCCTTCTGGAGTGGTATCGAGCAGGTGGTGACTATCATTCATTGATGGAGGAATGTGGGGGATTGATACGATTTGTGGGCAGGACGATCGGCTTGGGACAAAAACTTATTTTTCGCGGTCATGAGATTGATCTATCCGAGCCATGGGAAAGAATCTCTGTCAAAGAGGCGTTTCGTTGTTATTCAAAGATTTCTGTGGCCAAAGCGCTAGAGCAGAACCTTTTTGATGAAATCATGGTTCAAGACGTTGAGCCGAAACTGGGAGTAGCAAAACCGACATTTATTTATGACTACCCGGCCATGCGGGGAGCGCTGGCTCGACTGAAACAGGAAGATCAAACTGTTGCAGAACGTTTTGAACTTTATATAGGTGGGTTGGAGCTGGCCAATGGCTTTTCGGAATTGGTTGATTCAGAAGAACAGAGGAGACGCTTCCAACTGGAAAATAGAAACCGCCAATCTATTGGCAAATGCACTTATTCCATGCCGGATAAATTTTTGGATGAGCTGGATAGCATGCCTCCATCGGCAGGCATAGCATTAGGAGTGGATCGGCTGGTCATGGTTTTTTTGAATGCCGAAGCAATTGATGAAGTCGTGGCCTTTACTCCCGAAGAACTTTAAGATTGTATAAATCAGGCAGGCAGGTATGATTCAAAACCGTTGCAAAACAGTCGTCGTGAGTATTGCTATACGCTATGCTCCATGCGCTATGCGCTTTGCGATTTAAGGGGTCTTATGTCTTTCTGGACAAAAAAGAGTAAGATCGTCATTACTTGTGCGAAGGGAGTTCCGCCTTTTTTAAAGCGGGAGATCCTTTCCTTAGGTTTTCCAGTCTTATCGGAGGGAAAGGCAGAGGTTGAGACAGAGGGAACAATGGAGGATACTCAAAAGCTCAATCTGCTGATCCGGACAGGGCAACGAATTCTTTTTCTTCTTGAGTCATTCAATGCAAAGACTCCTGACGAACTATATAAAAGGATCTCACGACTCAGTTGGGAGGATTACATTCCAGAGGATAGTTATTTCTCTGTCACATCTTCTGTTTTTAACCCGACCATTAAAGATTCAAGATTTGCAAATGTGAAATGCAAGGATGCCGTCGTTGATAGGATTAAAAAAAAGCGTGGACGCAGGCCTGATACGGGGTCCGAAAAAAATAAAATTGTAGTTCACCTTTACTGGAAAAGCAACCTCTGCCAAGTTTTTCTCAATACCTCCGGTGAACCCCTTTCAAGACGTGGATATAGAATGATTCCCCTCAAGGCGCCGATGCAGGAGACCCTTGCGGCGGCTGTTGTCCTGGCAACTGGATGGACGGGAAACGGGAATTTTATCAACCCGATGTGCGGGAGTGGAACACTTGCCATAGAGGCAGCATTAATTGCTCTTGACAGAGCTCCAGGTTTATTAAGAAGTAATTATGGCTTCATGCATTTGAAAGGATTTGATGAATCTTCCTGGAAAGCTCTCCGCAGAAAAACAAGAGCCGCAGCAAAAGATAAGTTAAATGGAAGGATCGTTGCCACGGATATCAGTCAGCAAGCTGTTGAGGCAGCAAAGAAGAATGCGATGACAGCCGGCGTGGAACGTTTTATCGAGTTTGGAGTATGTGATTTTTCTGAGACACCTGTCGCGGATGGAGGAGGAGTGGTTATCCTAAATCCAGAATATGGTGAGCGATTGGGGGAGATGGAAGAGCTAAAGAAGACCTACAGGGAGATTGGCGATTTTTTCAAAAAGAAATGTCAGGGATACAGGGGATATGTATTTGCCGGTAATCTCGATCTGGCAAAAAGAGTGGGATTAAGGACAAACAGAAGAATCCTC
>PEUO01000235.1:0-4770 GCA_002780715.1 Deltaproteobacteria bacterium CG03_land_8_20_14_0_80_45_14 | reverse complement strand
ACAGCCTACCACTTTGAAAAACCGATCTAATCCCCCTTCGTCCCCCTTTGGCAAAGGGAGGTTGGAAGGGATTTTACATAGTTATTTCAAACAGCTGAATTGATACTAAGAATCTGATTTTGCAATTTGCAATGGTTTTTGAGAGGAAATGAAAGCTCGATCAGACATTTATCCAGTCTACTTCCTTTATGGTCCTGAAGATTATCTGATCGAGGAGGAAATTCAGAAACTCTTAAACCAAACCCTTTCTCAAAAAGAGAGGGGATTTAACTTCCACGTTTTCAATAGTGAAGAACACAATAGTCAGGAGATCATCCAAACAGCTCAAACCCTTCCGATGTTTTCTCAGTATCGGTTTGTTCTCATCAGCGAAGCAGACCACATGGATGAAGAGAAGGTAGAGGCGTTGATGGAATATATCCAAAAACCTTCTCCCAGTACCTGTCTTGTTCTCTATGGTCAGACGATAGGACCCTGGAGGGCATATCGGAAGGAGATCGAAAAAGTTGGGAAAGTGACAGAACATCCACGATTGAGGGGTAAAGCTTTGGCCTCTTGGGTCAGAAAGAGGATGCAAAAGAAAGGGAAACCACTCTCAGAAGACGCAGAAGAGTATTTGATTGAGATAGTTGGAGATCACCTTTATGATATCGACAACGCCCTGGAGAAAGTCTTTTTAAGTGTTGGTGAGAAGCGAAGGATCGAACTTTCCGACGTGGAAGAGATTACCACAGATGTTAAAATCAGCACGGTCTTCGATTTAACAGATGCCATTGGTCATCAAAACCTGGAGAAGGCCCTCGGGATTTTAGAGAAGGCAATGGAATCAGGGGCTATCTCATTTAAAAAGGAACAGGATCCCTCAAAGATGGATCCTGTTCCACTTCTATTAAGCATGATGGCTAAGCAATATTGGAGTATGTTGGTGATAAAAGAAATGTCCGCGCATCATAGAGAGGTGGGGGAATTAGTCAAAGAACTGGGAACGTCACCGTGGAATATAAAGAAATTGGTGGATCAGGGGAAGAATTTCTCTGAGGCTTCACTCCAGGAAGGAATTCAAAAGTGTCATCAAACCGATTTGGCCATCAAAAGGAGTCGAGGGCCGAAGGACCTTTTGATGGAAAAATTGGTGATTGACCTCTGCCGGCCAGTTAATCCCCCCTCGCCCCCCTTTAGAAAAGGGGGGTAGGAGGGGATTTGATTCGATATGAATTAAGCAGCCTTGACTTTAAGAGCGTTCATCTCCCTGGTCAGCCGAGAGATTTTTCTGTCAGAGGTATTCTTATGAAAGACACCCTTGGAGTGAGCCTTCTGGATTAGAGGGATTGCCTTCAACAAAGCCTTTTGGGCCCCTTCAACATCCTTCTTCTCGATGGCTACTCTCACTTTTTTCACAGAAGATTTCACTGTAGATTTGATATTGAGGTTTCGAAGCCTCCTTTTTTCATTTTGCCTTGCCCGTTTAATGGCCGATAAATGGATTGCCAAAATTAAGCCTCCTTCCCTTGTAGAATTGAGAAATTCAGGAATTGAGGAATTGCAAATTTCAAAATTCCTTAATCCCTAAATTTTTGAATTTGCAATTGATGTCATTGATTTTTTTAACATTTTGGTATAGCGTGTGTCAAGGCTTTAGGCACTTTCCCCCTCTCCCTTGATGGGAGAGGGTTGGGGTGAGGGTGAGATGTCACCGCATTTAATTCCCCCCTCCCCTCAATCCCCTCCCGCCAGGGGAGGGGAATATTTGGTTTATATGTCCGAGAATCATAAAATCGCCAGAGCAGCTACCACCATTGGAATGGGAACTTTCCTCAGCCGTATCCTGGGTTTTTTAAGGGATATGGTCATCGCTCATTTCTTTGGGGCAGGGATGGCGGCAGATGCCTTTTTTGTAGCCTTTCGGCTTCCCAACCTGTGGAGGCGATTAGTGGGAGAAGGGTCTTTAACCATCTCGTTCATCCCTGTCTATACTGAATATCTTACCCAGCGGTCAGAAGAGGAGACTCGAGAGGTCACGCATATTGCCTTCACCATTGCCGGAGTCATTTTATTAATTCTGACCATCCTTGGAATTCTCTTCTCACCGATTTTGATCCGGATCATTGCCCCAGGGTGGTTTACTCAATATCCAGAAAAATTTGGACTGACCGTAACGCTTAACCAGATTATTTTCCCCTACCTTTTTTTCATGGGACTCTTCGCCCTCTGCATGGGGATCCTGAACTCCTACAGGCATTTCTTCGCACCCGCCATTGCTCCTATTTTTCTCAATATTTCCATCATCGTTTCAGTTTTTTTGTTTTATCATGCCTTTAAAATACCAGTGATGACGCTTGCCCTGGGTGTTCTGGCTGGAGGAGTGATCCAGTTTTTCTTCCAGATCCCGTTCTTGTGGAAGAGGGGAATTACCTTCCGATTCAATTTCAATTTCCGAAACCCAGCGATTAAAAGGATTGGTCTTCTAATGATTCCAGGCCTCATTGGCACTGGAGTCTATCAACTCAATGTCTTCATCGATACTATCTTTGCCTCATTCCTTCCAAGTGGAAGTGTTTCATATCTTTTCTTTGCAGACCGATTGATGGAATTTCCGTTGGGCATTTTTGCCATTGCCATAGGAATGGCGTCCCTTCCAAGTCTTTCAGGATTAGCCTCTCAAGGAAAGATGGAGGAATTAAAAGAGACGCTTTCTTTCACCTTTCGCCTGGTTTCCTTCATCAGCGTTCCCGCTATGGTAGGACTGATTGCCTTAAAGACCCCTATCATCAGCCTCCTCTTTCAGAGGGGGCTCTTTGATTATTCTGCCACCGAAAAAACAGCTATAGCTCTTCTGTTCTATTCAGTGGGACTCTGGGCCATTGCAGGGTCGAGGACAATTGTCCCTGCTTTCTATTCTCTCCAGGATACCTGGACGCCCCTTAAGATTGCTCTCATCTGCCTAGCGGCAAATGTCCTTCTCAATGGCATCTTCATCTTCTTCACCCCTTTGAAGCATGCTGGCCTCGCCTTGGCCACTAGTCTCTCGTCCACTCTCAACCTCATCCTTTTATTCTGGAAGCTGAATTCGAAATTTGGAAAAATAGACATGAGAAAGAACATCCACTCCCTCTTGAGGAATGTCTTATGCAGTCTCCCGATGGGGCTCGCTGCCTATTTAATCTGCTCCATAGGAAATTGGTCCGCCACCGGTAACGTAGCTGCAAAAGTTTTGCTTCTCTTTGTCGGGATTATTATTGGGGTGGGGATCTATTTCGTAGCCTCCTATTGGATGAAGAACGAGGAAATGCTCTTTTTGTTGAAGATGCTACGTCGGCAAAAAAGGGGACAGGCTACTTTTTAATCACCCTATTATTAACCCCCATACGTTTTAAGTAGTGTAACGACAATAATTGCTGTAAAAAAGTAGCCTGTCCCCTTTTTCAAATGTCAAATCATGTTACTAAGAAATCCATAATTGAGAAGACATATTTTCCTGAAAATCTCCCCCCTGCCTTCGCCGAAGCGGCTTCGCGCAGGCAGGTAACCCCTCTCTGCCCTCCAGGCCAGAGGCCAAAGAGGGGAATTCCTCCCTTTTGTAAAGGGAGGGGAGGAGGGATTTGGTCTCCAGTGTCTATACAATTATGGACTGATTAATAACTAAGGTCAAAAATGGGAAGATTTCTTGAAATGATAGACGCTAAAAAAGGTTTTTATTATTGAGTTTTTGGAAAGAGTTGTATATAATGATCAAGCATTTAGGAATTAAATTTAATGCCGATATGAAAGGTTTGGCGATTAAAATGGAAGGGAATCTCTTTGGAATTGAAAATGGGAGAAGGTCCTTTACGTCCTCTTTAGGTGAAGGTGGGATAGAATCCCTTAAATCTAAAGTAGATTTTCTATTAAATGAACAAAATACCTCATTCTTATCCTCGTTTTTTGTTGAACTGATCGAGCGCATTAAGAATACTCTTAGCTCCATCAAGAACTATACGCAAATCTCTCGGGGAAAATTTAGCGATAGGGAATTCGGCGAATATTATTATCGGGCGGTGACAGAAGATATCGAGAAGATCGATATGGTACTGAATAACCTTCTCAATTACATTAAGCTCCAAAAGCCAATCAGAAAAATGAACACCGTTCACAATATTATTGAGGAGGTGTTAAAGAAACACCGGGCTAAATTGGACGAGAAGGGAATCAAGTTATTTAAAAAATTTGAAAAGGATCTTCCTGAGACTATCGTCCCCGATGAACAGTTAAAGTATATTCTAAATTGCGTTCTTCAGTATGCAATGGCCTCTACTCCTCCCAATTGGAACATTGGCCTTTCAACGAGATCTTTCGCCCTTGAGGAGGAGGCGAGTGAGGTTCAAGATTTGTTCAAGAAAGATGGCCGATGCATTGAAGTCTCAGTGGTTTTTGCGGGGTATAAGAAACCGGGCAAACCAGCATTGGGAACGGCAACACTCCAAAAAGAAGAGGCATCAGACCTCATCCTTCGTTTTGTTAAGGAGGTAGTTCATATTAATCGAGGAGTGATGAAGATCGGAACGGACGAAAAGAAAACAAAGATATTTATCTCCTTAAGATTCCCTGTTGAAAGAAGAAAGGTGGCCTATTATCAATCAGTAAATTAATACAAACGCAACAATTAAGAGGATATCACCCTGGCCCTCCCCCCTTGAGAGACTGTGTCGTAATGGGGACAGGGGACAGAGAGCCAGCTTCGGGAGCTTTAGAATTGCGGTTATTTTAAGGTTATGGGCAACCATCCTGAACGTT
>PEUO01000215.1 GCA_002780715.1 Deltaproteobacteria bacterium CG03_land_8_20_14_0_80_45_14 | reverse complement strand
GTGGGGAAATTCTCTACTGCAACAGCGGGAGATACACTACCCCCTGAATGGAAGCCCAAAACCTTTAAAAAGATTGAGCGGCATACCACCTACACACTGGTCAAGGACGACAATACTGCGGTCGTCAAGGCTGTGGCAGAGGCATCGGCATCCGGCTTGACCCGGGAGATCAAGATCAATCCCAAAGAATATCCCATTGTACAGTGGCGTTGGAGGGTAACGAATATCCTGAAAAAGGGAGATGTTCATAAAAAGGAAGGCGACGACTACCCAGCCAGGATCTATATCACCTTCGAGTTTGATGCCAGCAAATTGGGTTTCTTCGAAAAAGTTAAATACGAAACGGTTAAATTACTGTATGGACAGTATCCCCCTCTCGGTGCCATTAACTACATCTGGGAAAGCAAGGTCCTTGTGGGGACCATCGTCTCTAATCCTTACACAGATCGGGTTAAGATGATTGTTGTGGAGAGTGGGGAGTCCAAGCTCAATCAATGGGTGAATGAAGAACGCAATGTGTATGAAGACTACAAAAAGGCTTTTGGAGAAGAACCGTCGATGATCTCGGGCGTAGCGATCATGACCGATACCGACAACACCGGCGAATCGGCCACCGCCTATTATGGGGATATCCTCTTCAGCAAAACTAAATCCCAATAACCAAATCCCAATTTCCAAACAAATTAGTCATGGCCAGTTGGCCATCCACGCCTGCGTGCAGAAACGCTAGCACTTCGGCGTGCAGGCACGAACCATGAAAATTACTAATTGTTGAATTTTGGATTTTATTTTCGCTGGCAATAGGAGTATAATGGGCACTGGCATTTTAACAATACCCTGTATACTTCCCATCAATAAAAGGGGGGTGAATTATGAAAACCCTAGAAGAAATCGAGAAGATAACTAACCAGCATCAGCTAGAATTAGAAGAAAAGTTCAAGGTCAAAAGGATTGGTGTATTTGGCTCCTATGCGAGGGGCGAGCAAAGTGAAGGAAGCGATATTGATATTTTAGTCGAGTTTAAAGAACCCGTGGGTTTTCTCTTTATTCATCTCGCAGATTTTCTTGAAGAAATCTTAGAATCTAAAGTTGATTTGGTAACACCAGATGCCATCAAACCCAACCGGAGGAGGTCTATCATGGAGGATTTGACTTATGTCTAAGCGGGAGTGGAAGCTATTTATTGAAGATATTTTGGAATCCATTCGACTCATTAAAAATTATGTAGAAAATATGGGTTTCGACGATTTTAAGAACGACAGAAAAACGATAGATGCCGTAGTCAGAAATTTCGAAATTATTGGTGAAGCATCAAGGTTTACCCTGTTGTTGCATTAAATTCGGCGCATAGATTTACCCAACCCTTACCCAGAGAGGAATGGCTGTCAAATCAATGTCGTCACCTGGATCAATCCAAGAGTGACCTTTGGAAGTTATCCTCAAAAGGATAGAAACAGCCTTTTGATGGAAGTATGCAGTTGATTCAACCGCATCTTTATGCAACAACGGGGTTTATACCAGATGAGATAAAAGAGAAATATGAAAATGCGGATTGGAAAGGGATCGTTGGGCTCAGAAATAGAATAGCCCATGAATATTTTGATATCAGCCTTAGTATTGTCTGGCATATCGTTATGAAGGAACTTCCAACTTTAGAGGACCAGATGAAAGAGATCTTGGAACAGAGTTGAACTTGAGGGAGTAAACCCCGTTAGAAATTCCAGCGGGGCATTAAACCCCACCGGAATTATTCTGCAATGTAACCCCGCTGCAGCCGCCGGCCCAGAGGGCCTCTGGCCCGGAGGGAGCAGCGGGGCATTATTTCTAACGGGGTAAAAGGAGATGGTGAGAAAACGAAAAGATACGAACAAGGATGGGGTTGGGGATTACCGCTAGGATGAGGCAAGGCTCAATCAATGGTTAAACGAAGAACGTAATCTCTATGAGGACTATAAAAAGGCTTTTGGTTAGGAGCCACCGATGATTTCAGGTGTAGCGATCATGACCGACACCGACAACACCGGCGAATCCGCCACCGCCTATTACGGTGATATTCTCTTTAAAAAATGAATCCTCCCCTTATCCTTTTTCTCTCTACTGACTTCGGTAATCATCAACTCCCCGGTCAACCTCCCATTGCAGAGTAGTAGGTGCTATACGTAACATATTCTGCTTTCTCTTTTGATATTGTTAGTTATGCACCGTTTTCCATTGCCTCCATTATCCCTTTTTCCAATATCCCTGTCAAGATAATTCTGCAATTCAGATACTGGACTTAAGATAGAGCGTAGGGATTTCCCTCTCTATTCCCCATTTGTTTTTTTCTTCCTGCTTCATCTCTGGCTTTCTTTATATCCTCCAAATAGAACTTGATTAACGGTGACATCTCTGGGCGGTTGCCAATCTGTCTTTTTTGGTTCCTCGGGCCAGGTGAACGGCAGATGCCAGACCTCCCCTGGTTTTTTGGCCTTTTCAAGAACCTCAAGAGTTTTCAGAAGAACATTTCTCTGACCTTCCCGGTCTCCCACCTGTCCCACTGGCCTTCCGTAAGGATATTCAATTGCTGCTGAAAGGAAGTGGACGCCCATAAAATTATAAATTAGCGGCCCTTGACCTCAAAGAAACGACGCTAATCCATCCAGATTACCCCCCTTTTTCTCTGGAGTCCAAGGACGGATTTGAACCGCCAACCCGCTGATTTTAATTGGAACCATTGAACAAGATTTGTGGTATAGTAAATTAGTGCAAAATAGGAGGTAGGTTAATTATGAAAGCAATAGATATGACCCCTATTATAAAAAAGTATCCAGGTTATTTTGTAGCATTAAGTTATGATAGGAAAAAGGTTTTAGGTAAAGGGCGCACTCCTGAAGAGGCGCTTAGGCAGGCAAATAGGAAAGGGTATAAAGATCCTTTATTAACAAGAATTCCATATGAAAACCGGAGTTACTTGTTATGAGGGAGATAAATCACCTTTTGATTCTATTTTAGGAGGTAATGCACACGAAAAAGACAAATCAGATGAGCTTCCCTATATCTTCTGCCCCCGGTGCAGAAAGCAATTACTAATCGAATTGAAATACAAGCATTGTCCAAATTGTGGATATAATCTAAAATAGACATTAAAGATTGGAGGTTTTCAACCATGAAAAAGATTTCGGCAACAGATGCCCTTGATTTATCAATTCCGGAGAGAATCCAGCTTGTGGAAGATATTTGGGATACGATAGCAGCAAAAGCCTACTCTCTCGAATTGACAGAAGAGGAGAAAAAAATAATTGACGCACGATTGGAGAAGTATCACCAGAACCCTGAATTAGGCTCTCCGTGGGAGGATGTTTATAAAAGAATCGTGAGTAGGCAATGAAATACAGGGTCATTGTCAGGCCTGAGGCTGAAGACGACTTAAAGGAAGCCTACTCCTGGTATGAAGATAAGAGGACAGGGTTGGGGTATGACTTCTTTCTGCAAGTTGATGCTGGACTGAACTTCATAGCAAGAAATCCCAACATCCACCCAATAGAATATAAAGGAACGAGAAAGCACCTCGTTAAAAGGTTTCCATACAAAATCATTTATCTTGTTGAGAAAGAAAAGATAATCGTCCTCGCTGTAATTCATAGTAAGAGGAGCCCGGTCTTAATAAAAAGGAGAATAGATAGCATCTAACGAGAAGTATTCCCTAAATAATTGCGTTGGAATATGGATTAAAGGCACATGATAATGACTAATTCATGCAATTGTCATGGTAAGTATATGTAAAAAAAACAATTTTAATTGCGTCAGACATGTATGTTATGTATGTAATGACACAATTGTTTGCCCTCTATAGCAGCCTTTCTTACCCAGTCTGGCTTTGTCGGGCTTGTCTGATATCTTCCAAATAGAACTTGATCAATGGTGACATCTCTGGCGGCTGCCAATCTGTCTTTTTGGGCTCCTCTGGCCAGGTGAATGGCAGATGCCAGACCTCCCCTGGTGTTTTGGCCTTTTCAAGAACCTCAAGAGTTTTCAGCAGAACATTTCTCTGACCTTCCCGGTCTCCCACCTGTCCCACTGGTCTTCCGTAAGGATATTCAATAGCAGCAGATCGTGGAATCCCTACAGCCCGATGAAAATCATAGGTGGGTGTGAGAACAACAGTGGAAAACCCGGCCTCCTCTAAGAACCTGGCAGCCAGTCCAACGGACTGACAGCAGAAGGGTCAGGCAGGAGTTATGAGGACTGCCTCAACTCCCTCAAGTTTCATCTTCTTGGAAATGGGCTCAATGGCCTCTTTCAGAAAGTCATTATTCTGCCATTGAAAACCATAAAAGGAATAAGCGGTTGGGGCGAGACAGCCGATGATACCTTCTTTTTCGAACTCAGCCATCCGGGCCAGAGGAAGGATGACATTGATATCCTGCTTGATGTAGTTAGTGTTAATGTGTAAGTGATTGACCTCAATATCTTTTTCAGTGGCCCCACTCTGTATCGCCCGATAGGAGCGGTCACCCCAGATAGGCTCTCTTTTTTCTCTTTCCATATCAAAGGGAGGATCTTTTTTTAAACTGATACCAGCACTGGTCACCAAGGCAAGGATCGTTTGACTCAAGGGCTTAGCCATTGGTGTCCAGGGAATGAACCCTTTGAATTCTTCATCAGGAATGAATTTTCGAACCCAGGCGGTTAACCCAGGCGGAAGAAATCGAAATCCATCCACAATCTTTTCTGTCTCTCCCATATTGGCCTCCCTAAAATTTTCACCGCTATGCGCATAGCGCCCGCCTGCAGAGGGCAGGATAGGCCTGCCTACCGGTAGGCATGGCGTTAAGCGTTTTCAGTTATATATGAACGTTGGAAAATAAGCAAGTTTTGTAATAATCTAAACTCCCTTGCAAGGCTATTTCTATCGGAAAGGATGCCGTGCCCTTGACAATCGATGAGCCTCTGACATATATTTTATATTGATTTCATATATTTATTGGAGCCACCATTGTCTCTCTTCATTACTTTTGAAGGAGTGGAAGGGAGTGGTAAGACCACTCAGATTCAACGCCTAAAAAAATATTTCAACCGAAAAGGCATCCCCTGTAAAGTAACACGAGAGCCAGGGGGGTGTCCCATTGGCGAGGAAGCAAGGAAAATCCTTTTGAATCCAGACCATCGTGAGATGGTCCCGACGAGTGAACTCCTCCTCTATGAAGCAGCCAGGGCGCAACATGTGAAGGAGGTTATTAAACCCTTTTTAAAAAAGGGAGGGGTTGTCCTTTGCGATCGTTTCAGTGATGCCACACTTGCCTATCAAGGCTATGGTCGAAGGATAGACTTAAAATGGATTGAACGCCTCAATCATCTCTCCTCGCAAGGAATCAGGCCTGATGTCACCTTCCTTTTAGATTGTCCTTCTGATGTAGGATTGAAGAGAGCACTTCAAAGGAATCGGACGCTGAAACAAGAAAGAGAGGAACGTTTTGAAAGAGAGGAGATTCAATTTCACCAACGGGTGAGAAAAGGATACCTTGCCATTGCCAAAAAAGAACCCCATCGGGTAAGGGTGATTGACACACGAGAAGGAGAAGATAAGGTTTTTGAAAGAATTCGAAAAATCGTTGATGATTTAATAGGGTCCAAGGGGTCCAGGATTCAAGGGTTCAAGTAAATGACTAACTTTTTTGAAATACCATTTGCCCTAAAAATATTACACTCGAACCCTTGACCCCTCGAATCCTCGAACCCTTTTTATAAAACCATGTCTTTTAAAAACATTTTAGGGCACTCCAGGCCCATAACATTGCTACAGCGGGCGATCAGAAATGAGAAGGTCGTTAACAGCTACCTCTTTTTGGGGAATGAAGGGATTGGAAAGAAGTCTGTGGCTCTCCAATTTGCAAAGGCGCTCAACTGTCTCGGAGGAGAGGCGGAGAAAGGAGATGCCTGCGATCATTGCCCTTCCTGCAAAAAGATTGATCACGCTCTTCACCCTGATGTCCTGCTCATTGAACCAGAAGGGCAAAACATCAAGGTCGATCAGGTGAGGCAAATGCAGAGGGAGCTAGCCTACAAACCCTATGAGGGAAAGCGCCGTGTCTGTATCCTGACTGCTGCAGACCGGATGGCTCCTCACATACCGAATACTCTCCTTAAAACATTGGAAGAACCTCCGCTCCATACAGTGATTATCCTGCTGGCCAATAATTCCAGGTTCATATTGCCCACGATTCTTTCACGATGCCAGCCGGTTCGCTTCAATCCCCTGCCTATCCCTTTAGTGTCGAAATGGTTGATGGAAGGCAAAGGTTTCAATGAAGCAGAAGCCCATCTCCTCGCTTCTCTTTCAGAAGGAAGTCCTGGAAAGGCGTTGGAGATCCAGGAGGAGATCCGTCAGATTCCAAGAGAAGAACTCTTGAAGGATTGGGTGGGATTGAAATCACTTTCATTTGAAAGGATAGGGAGTTGGGTTGGATCTTTACCCTCCCAACGAGAAAATCTTCTTTTGATGCTCGAAGTAGCTAAAACCCTACTGAGAGATCTCGTTATGGTGAAGACTCTGAAAAAAGGACCGGAGTTGATCCATTCGGATCTCCTGCAAGTGATGGAGCCCATGGCAACGAATTGGAGCCTCTCTTCTCTTTTGAAACGGATGGAGATCCTCCATCAAACTACACTTGCCATCAAGGCGAATGCCAATACGAGCTTGGCGCTTGAAGCCATGATGCTCTCTTGGGCTGAAGGATAGAGAAGATGATTCGTCTAGTTTTTATCAAACTACCCAATGGAAAAACAGAAGAATTCGATGCGACGCAACTTTCTCTCGAGACAGGCGAGGACGTCATCGTTGAGACTGAGAAGGGATTGGTCCTGGGAAAGGTCCTCTCTCCACCTCATGAAAAGGAAAAACGCTTCTTCCTGAAATCTCCCAGAAAGGTGACCCGGAAAGCCACGGCTGAAGATCTGGAGCAATTTCAGGGAAACCAACAATTGGAGAAGGAGGCCTTCCAATTCTGCCTTCAGAAGATTAGGGAAAAAGGATTGAATATGAAGCTGGTTAAAACAGAGATTCTTTTAGACCGCTCCAAGGCCCTCTTCTATTTCACCTCTGAAAAGAGGATCGATTTTCGGGAACTCGTCAGAGATTTGGCCGCAGAGTTCAAGATGCGGATCGAGATGCGACAGATTGGAGTACGGGATGAAGCCAAAATGGTCTGTGGCCTTGGGAGTTGTGGGAGGGAGCTCTGTTGCGCCAAATTCATGAATCGATTCGAGCTGGTCTCTGTCAAAATGGCCAAGGAACAGAATCTGGCCCTCAACCCAACGAAGATCTCTGGGGTTTGTGGTCGTTTGATGTGTTGCCTGGCTTACGAATTCCCCACCTATGTCGATTTAAAAAAGGATCTCCCCAAGGTGGGCAAGCATATTATGACTCCCTCCGGTAAGGGAAAAGTCATTCGCCAAAATGTTCTCAGTCAAACCGTGACAGTAGAATTAGAGGAAGGGGGAGAGATTACCATTCATGCGTCCGAACTCTGAAACGTCTTACTACATCACCACTCCCATCTACTATGTCAATGATGTCCCCCATATCGGCCATGCCTATACGACCGTCGCCGCTGACATCCTCGCCCGCTACAAGCGCTTAGAGGGCTATCAGGTCTTCTTCCTCACTGGCACAGACGAACACGGCCAGAAGGTGGAGAAGGCTGCTCAGGAGCGAGGGGTTGACCCAAAAGCTCACTGCGATGAAATGGTGGTGCGATTCCAATCCCTCTGGAAGAGACTGAACATTTCCAACAATGATTTCATCCGCACAACAGAAATACGCCATAAAAAAGTAGTCCAGAAGATCCTTCAAGATCTCTACGATCGCGGAGAGATCTATCAGGATAATTATGATGGGTGGTACTGTATCCCTTGCGAACGCTTCTGGACCGAAAAGGACCTGATTGAGGGGAAATGTCCGGATTGTCTTCGTCTGGTGACTGAGATCTCGGAGAAAAACTACTTTTTTCGAATGAGCAAGTATCAATCCTGGTTGATTGAATACATCGAAAAAAACGAGCGATTTATCTTCCCCCCATCGAGAAGGAATGAGATATTAGGATTTCTCCGCAGCCCTTTGGAAGACCTCTGTATCTCGAGGCCAAAGAAACGGTTAAAGTGGGGAATTGAAATTCCTTTCGATACTGAATACGTGACCTATGTCTGGTTCGATGCTCTGATCAATTATGTCAGTGGGATTGGCTATGGTTCTGAGGAAAAACCATTCTCTCAATTCTGGCTTCAGGCGACTCATCTCATCGGCAAGGATATCCTCACCACCCATACGGTCTACTGGCCAACCATGCTCAAAGCCATTGGTCTGACTCCCCCTAAAATGGTATTCGCCCATGGATGGTGGACGATCGAAGGCAAAAAGATGTCCAAATCCCTTCAGAATGTGGTGGAGCCCAATCGCCTGATCGACACCTATGGGGTTGATTCAGTCAGGTATTTTCTCATGCGGGAGGTTCCTTTCGGAACCGATGGCGACTTCTCCGATTCTGCTATGGTCCATCGGATCAACAGCGATCTGGCGAATGATCTGGGCAACCTCTTCAGCCGAGCTCTGAGCATGGTCGTCAAATATTTTGATGGTCTGATTCCAGCTCCTTCCAACCTCCAGGAGTTGGATCGAGGATTCCAAGAAGTCTCTGAAAAAGTTCTTCCCCAATTATCGAAACAGATGGATGACCTGGCCTTTAATCGAGCGCTGGGGTCGATCTGGGAAATTGTCAACGCTGGCAATAAATATATTGATGAGACTGCGCCCTGGGCCTTAGCCAAAGCAGAAAAAGATCGACCCCGCCTTGGGACAGTGCTTTACCAGACGCTGGAGTCCCTTCGAATCATTGCCCTGCTGCTTGCCGCCTTCATACCATCCACCTCTGAAAAGATATGGTCCCAACTTGGCATGGAGGAAAATCTTTGGGAACAAAAGATAAAGGAGAGCGGAAAGTGGGGCGGCCTGAAACCTAAAAAGAAGGTAGCCAAACCCACTCCTCTGTTTCCGAGAATTGATCCCACCAAGATCTCGCAAGGCGCATAGCGCAAAGGGGCTAAAGGCTGAAAGCGCATCGGCCTGTCTTTCCTGCCCCGTATCAAGTACGGGGTAAACTCCAGCAGGAATCCAGGCCTTATCTCTTCCAACACTGGATTCCCGTTTTCACGGGAATGACACGGAAGAGAATCTCTTCAAAGAGGTAGGTTATTACCTAAAATCTACTTTCCGATGAAAAAACCTCAATCCATCCGTTCGATTCTTGATAAAACCATGAAGTCCCTGGAGATTGATGTCCCACTGAAGACCTATTCCATATTGGAAGCGTGGAACGAAATCGTAGGTGAGTCCGTTGCGGGTCATTCTCAACCCCGTTCCATTCGAAACCGAATCCTCTTCATTGATGTTTCCCATCCAACCTGGATGCAGCAACTCCAATTTCTTAAACACACCCTTCTCGATAAGGTAAATGCCTTTTTAGGCGAACCACTCATCCAGGACATTCGATTCAAATTGGGCAAGGTCTCTTCTACTATATCGGTTCCTCCAAAGACCACCTCTTTGGAAGACGAAAAACTTGACAAAACGATCTTGGACCGAATTGACGGCCTTCTCCAAGAGATTGACGATCAAGAGTTGAGGAAGAAAATGCGCGATGTTTTGATCAAAGGCGCGAAATTAGAGCAGTACAGGAAAAGGTCAAAATAATTTCAGATTTAGGAATTCGAATTTCGGATTAATTTCACAATTCAAGCTCAAAATCCAAATGTTTAAGAAAGAAAGCTTTAATATTAAACCATTTGACATTCATTTGGCATTTGCCTCCCTGCGCGGAGCCGCTTCGGCGAAGGCAGGAACTTTGATATTTGGAATTTTTACTTCTAACTTTAGGCTTTCTCCAGTTTAATTTTGGCGCCCTCTTTAACCTTCAGGAAAACTTTGGGATCGGAGAGAACCTTTCCAATCACATTGACCGCGCTGGCCGCACGGATCTCATCGCCACGGCTCGCTGGAGTGGGACCGAAGAAGATGCAGAAGGCATGTCCAGTTGGCCAATATCCCAATTCTCCGGATGAGACAACCTCTCTTGCCCCCCCTTCCAGTCCGGTCTTCACCGGAATGACGAAGTAAATCTCCTCGCCCCAAAGATTGGCCTTTGCCTCAATAGGGAGAACTTCCCAGATTAATTGGGTTGTCTTCGATTCGTTCAGCTCGGCTTCGACCTTTAGGTCACTCACTAAGATTCTGATCTTCTTTCCCATCTTCCACTCCTCTTGTCTCGAGAGGATCAAATTCATTATAAAGACCCTCATGTTCTTCTTGGGTCCCCATATTGTTCGGGAAGAAGAGGATCTCCCGATCCGTCTTCACTACTTCCCCTTTCAAAGTAAGAAATTTCTGGGTCTGGTTTCTCAATAAAAAGAAACTGAGGATCACCAGAACATAACTTGAGAGCTCCCTTGCCGCGGTATAGAAAAAGTGAGCCTCCAAACCAAAAAAGTAGTAATCTTCTATAAAAAGCCTTACCGTGTTAATTAAAAGACCCAGGGTGATGAGTTGCAAAAAGCGTTTGGTCTTCGTGGTATTCTGAGCCAAGGAAAGGAGGCATCGATCATAGGCTTTTTTGAAGTTCTTCCAACTGCTTG
>PEUO01000194.1 GCA_002780715.1 Deltaproteobacteria bacterium CG03_land_8_20_14_0_80_45_14 | reverse complement strand
GTTCGGCCGGATCATCAGAAAGAGAAGCTTTAATTCCGAGAATTTATAGAAAATGGAAGGATGCCCTTCCAGACCTTGAGAATGGACCTCTTTTTAAGGTCATCGGAAGAAAGAAAGAATTAGAGGATGGGGTTGGTAAAACTTATCGCTTTACAGAGGCTGAAAAAGATAGTTGGGCTAATCTTTTTGAGTACAGGGGGAGCCAGGAGAATGTCAGGCTCAGGTTTTCAATCGATAAACTCGGGGCAAGTTTAGATGATATCGTCATCATCTATGAGGGATACCAGAACGCGGAGGCCTGGGGGAAGTTTATTTCAAATCTTAGGCAGAAAAGAGAAGAAAAACCGAAAACTGCTGATTTCGTCCCGAAAGAACCTGAGACTCCAATAACCCCATTTTGGGGATGGAAGGTTGTCTTGCGAGGCCGATGGCGGTGGGCCGCTCTGGCTGCCGCAATTATCATTGTCGTTGTAGCCTTGGCCATCTGGAGAGCCTATTTTTACTCTCCACCAGGCAGGGTCGCATCAGTAGAAAGAATGGCCTTTCCATTGCCCGATAAACCTTCCATTGCAGTCCTCCCATTCGTTAACATGACCGATGACCCTCGCCAGGAATCTTTCTGTGATGGCTTGAGCGAGGAGATCATCACGACCCTCTCAAAAATCCCGAAGCTTTTTGTGATTGCCCACAATTCCACATTTGCCTACAAAGGAAAGCCGGTGAAGGTTCAACAGGTCGCAGAAGAGTTAGGAGTCCAGTATGTATTGGAGGGGAGTGTACGGAGGGCTGGGAAGCAGGTAAGAATCACAGCTCAACTCACAGATGCTCTGAGTGGACATCATTTATGGGCAGAGCGTTACGACAGGAATCCAAAAGACATATTTATTATTCAAGATGAGATTACAACACACATCATCACAGCGTTACAGGTGAAATTAACAGAAGGTGAACAAGCCCGATTGTTCTCAAAAGGCACTAAAAACCTCGATGCCTTTATGAAGGTCGTGGAGGCGAGGTATTTATCCTATCAGTCCACCATTGAAGGAAATATCAGGGCGAGGCAACTCGCGGAAGAAGCGATTTCCCTCGATCCTAACTATGCATTCGCATACAGGGCGCTTGCGCTCGCCACCCTCGTTGATATATGGCTTGGAGTGAGCAAGAATCCTCAGGAATCTCTGAAGAAATGCATCGAGCTATACAAGAAAGCAATTGCCCTGGATAACTCCTTTGCTATGGGTTACGCTGGTTTGGGTTATTCATTGATGATGGCGCGGAAATATGATGAAGGCATTGCCCAGGCAGAGCGGGGACTCGAGCTTGAGCCAAATTCTGCTGACGTAGTTTATGCATATGCTGATATTTTACTTTTTACAGGAGGAGAATCCATACCCTTTTTCGAAAGTGCCATACGACTCAATCCCAAACCACCTAATATCTATTTACGTCACTATGCGGCAGCGCTTCGTAATACCGGGCGGTATGAGGAAGCCATTGCTCAGGTTAAAAAAGCGATTGAGGGGGAGCCCAGAGATATCATGTCATATATAGTCCTGGCCTCTACGTATAGCATGGCAGGACGGGAAAAGGAGGCCCGGCAGGCAGCGGCTGAAGTCCTCAAGATAAACCCCAAATTTTCTCTTGAACAACTTGAAAGAACGACCCCTTATAAAGACCAAGCCACAAAAGAACGCTTTATTGATTCCCTGCGCAAAGCTGGCCTCAAATAAAAATCATAATTAAGTTGCCTCATGGTCAGAATTCTTTTCTCATAAAAAATTCAATAAATTCAAATAATTAAAAAAATAATTGCTGAAGCAAAAAATTTTTCTTGACAAACTATAATTTCTATATTAATAGAAATAAGCATAAATTCTATAAAAGGAGAAAATAATGGAAATCCTAACAGTATCTCAGGCGAGTAAATATTGTAAGGTTTCATCTAAAACTATCATCAACTGGATTGATGCAGGCTATATCAAAGCTTACAAAACCGTAGGAGGACATCGCAGAATTAAGAAGGAAGACCTGGATCAGTTTCTTAAAGAGAAAGGAATGCCTATACCAGAAGAGGCAAAAGGAGAGGAGAGGAAGAAAATTCTTGTTGTGGATGATGATAAGATCATCGTAGAGACGATTGTGCAGTCCCTTGAGGAAGATGAGTTTGGATATGAGATGATCTCCGCTTCAGATGGTTTTGAGGCAGGCCTTCAGGTGAACCATTTCAAACCAGACCTCTTGATCCTGGACATCATGATGCCCGATATCAATGGATACGAGGTCTGTCAGAAGATCAAGTCCAATCCCGAAACGAAGAACACTAAGATTATTGTGCTCTCAGCCTATCTCGATGACGATGCCTTCAAACAGATGAAAGAAAACGGTGCAGATGCATGCTTCTCAAAACCCCTTCCTTTAGAACAATTGAAATTCGAGGTCGCCAAATTACTGGGTCTGAAGAAGTGAAAGGTTTTGGAATATAACCAATATTATTTTAAAATTAGGAGGAGAGACCGATGAGTTTACAAGAGAATTTTAGAAATAAGAGATTTATAGTGACTTCAGAGATTCAACCCCCTATCGGCACAGGTGTCCAAGACCTCCTCCGGAATGTAGAGCGGATTCGAGGAAGAGTAGATGCCCTGACCGTCCCCGAACTGAAGATTGAGGGTTTGGTGACGGATACGATGGGGACCTGTCGGGCCCTGAAGGACCAAAAATTCGATCCGATCCTTCAGACCACCTGTCGGGAAAAAAACCGGCTTGAGATTCAGGAACATCTCCTGCGTGCCTCGGAGTCTGGAGTGGAGAATATTCTCGCCTTCACAGAAGATTATCGTATCACCGGAGATAGCCTCCAGGAGATTATGTTCTTTCATGTAGATTCAGGGAAACTCTTCTCCGTTATCGAAAGCCTTCATCAAGGTTGCGATATTTCGGGCAAGGAGGTCCGGGTTAAACCCCAATTCTTTGTGGGGTCAGGAATCGATTCGAGTTGGGGCAAGAAAGTGCCCGATCTGGAGTTAAAAGAGTTGGAGGCATTGGCCGGTTTAGGGACCCAATATTTTCTCACCACTCCAATCTTTGATCTCGATTCCTTCCATGAGTTCATGAAAAAGGTGGGACCGATAAGGATCCCGGTAGTCGCAGAAGTGATTTTAGTGAGGTCAGCAGAGATGGGTCTCTTTCTTAACAAACATGTCAAACCAGGGATGGTTCCCAATCATATCATTGAAAAGTTAGCCAAGGCCCCGGACAAAGAGAAGGCCAGCATTGAGATTGTCAGTGACTTGGTGAAAGGGCTTAGGGATATTTGCCAAGGAGTCCATTTTATTCCGATCGGAGCAGAAGATCGTATTTCAAAATATCTCGATGCAGCAAAACTTTCATCTCTTTAAAATATTTATTCCCTCCCCCTACGATGGGGGAGGGCGAGGGTGGGGGTGGCCAAAAGGAGCTGAATCCCCCTCCCCTCCATCCCCTCCCACCAGGGGAGGGGAGATATTGTGGGATATTTTGTAATTAATTTGGTTTTAATTAAGAAAGGATCTTGTGGCCATGAGTCCAAATGAAAATCGAAAGATTGGTGCCGCGTTAGTCGTGGGGGGAGGAATCGCCGGGGTTCAAGCCGCTCTTGATTTAGCCAATTCAGGAATCAAAGTTTATCTCTTAGAGCGCTCCCCGGCGATCGGTGGAAAGATGGCCCAACTCGATAAAACCTTCCCCACCAATGACTGTGCCATGTGTATCGTCTCTCCAAAGTTGGTAGAGGCAGGGAGACACCTCAACATCGAAATCATTACCAATTCAGAACTGGTCTCTTTGGAAGGAAAGGCCGGGCATTTCAAAGCGAAGGTTCAAAAACATCCCCGCTATGTGGATATGAGTAAATGCACGAGTTGTAATGATTGTACAGAGGTTTGTCCTATTTTACTACCGAATACATTTAACGAGGGATTGGATCAGAGAAAGGCCATCTATCGACCTTATCCTCAGGCTGTTCCCAACACTTTTCTTGTCACCAAACGAGGAACCAGTCCCTGCAAAAACACTTGTCCTGCTGAGACAAGCGCCCAGGGGTATATTGCCCTGATCCAGGCTGGCCGATATAAAGAAGCTCTTGATGTGGTCAAAGAATATAATCCCTTTCCCGCTTCAGTAGGGCGTGTTTGTAGCCATCCTTGCGAAGAGAAATGCAATCGGGGAAAGCTCGATAGCCCTGTTGCGATTTGTAGCCTGAAGCGGTTTGCCGCGGATTGGGTTTATGAACATCGAGAAGAGTTAAATAAAGAAGTTCGGAGTTCGGTAGGGAACGGTTTGAAACCGTTCCCTACAGGAGTTTCGGATCAAAAAGAACCCGATCGACCTAAAGCAAAGGTAGCCATTGTTGGCGGAGGACCAGCAGGGCTGAGCTGCGCCCATCAATTATCCCGCATGGGATATCAAACCACAATCTTCGAAGCGCTTCCCGTAGCAGGGGGAATGATGAGGGTGGGGATCCCCTCTTACCGTTTGCCGAGGGATGTGCTCCAGAGGGAAATCGACGAGATCTTGAATCATCCACTCGTTGAGTTGAAACTCAATACCCCGATTCGAAATATCAACAGCCTCTTCGA
This sequence comes from Deltaproteobacteria bacterium CG03_land_8_20_14_0_80_45_14, assembly GCA_002780715.1. Lineage (GTDB taxonomy): Bacteria > Desulfobacterota > BSN033 > BSN033 > UBA1163 > UBA1163. The sequence goes on along the minus strand of PEUO01000194.1, from coordinate 4,734 downwards.
TGCTGGGTACTCTGCTGTCTTTCTGGCTATGGGTGCCCATGAGCCGCAGAAACTGGGAATCCCGGGAGAGGATGCCTTAGGCGTCCACCATGGCGTCCCATTCCTTCAAGGTGTAAGCCTTGCTGAAAGACACGGGGTGATGGAGGGGTTTGAAGATCGTTTCCTCATCGCTTTTGGAATCCCCATCGCACCCAAGGTGGGAGAAAAGACCATTGTGATCGGAGGTGGAAATGTCGCAATTGATGCGGCTCGTACAGCATTAAGATTGGGTGCTAAAGAGGTCAGTATTCTCTATCGTCGATCTCGGGATGAAATGCCTGCCAATTCATGGGAAATTGAAGAGGCTGAGAAAGAAGGAATTGAAATCAAAATCCTTACCGCGCCTGTTGAGGTGGTAGTAAAGGATAGCCATGTTTCAGGCGTTCGATGTGTCAAGATAGAACTGGGTGAGCCCGATGCTTCAGGCAGAAGAAGACCTATTCCCATCAAAGGTTCTGAGTTTGTGGTTCCCGCCGATACCATGATTGCATCAGTTGCCCAGGCTCCTGAAATCTCATTCCTCGATGAATCCCATGGCATTGAAGTGACATCCAAGGGGACATTTGCTGTGGATCCGCATACCTTGACTACCAACCGGCCAGGGGTCTTCGCAGGAGGCGATGTGGCAAGAGGGCCTTGGATATTGATCCAAGCTATTGCCGATGGCCGAAGAGGAGCCCTCTCCATTGATCGATATCTGAGAGGCGTTGATCTCCTCACCCCACGAGAGCAGATTCCCCTTCCAGTGGTTGACCTTTCTAAAGAAGAAATCAATCAGATGTTTGAAGAAGGAAAAGTGAACCTTGCTCCAAGGACCGTAGTTCCTATGCTACCCAAGGAGGAGAGGATTAGAGATTTTCGAGAAGTGGAGCTGGCTCTCACCGAAGAGCAGGCAAAACAGGAAGCAGCGCGCTGCCTTTCCTGCGGCATCTGTTCGGAATGCCATCTCTGCGTCCAGGTATGTAAAAGAGAAGCAATCGATCATCAGCAGGCCGATGTAGAGGAAGAATTAGAAGTAGGCTCCGTTATCCTTTCACCGGGATATTCTCTCTACCGAGCAGAACTTTCCCCTGAACTGGGCTATGGTCGTTATCCTAATGTGGTGACAAGCATGGAGTTTGAGAGAATGCTCAGTGCTTCGGGTCCTTGGGGAGGCCATGTCACTCGTCGATCATCAGATCATCAAGAGCCGAAGAAGATTGCATTTCTCCAGTGCGTCGGCTCCAGAGAGAAGGAGAGAGATTTCTGCAGTTCGGTCTGCTGTATGTATGCCACCAAAGAGGCGATGCTCGCCATGGAGCATATCCCAGGGGTGGAGATTAAAATCTTCCAGATGGATATGAGGGCCTTTGGAAAAGGATTTGATGCCTACTTTGAAAGAGGGAAGGAGAAAGGGATTCAGTATATTCGCTGCCGCATTTCTGGATTGGAAGAGGATCCTGAGACAAAAGATATTCTCATCCAGTATGAAGGTTCAAATGGAAGTCATTCCGTGAAAGAGGACCGAGTCGACCTGGTGATATTGAGCATTGGAATGTCTGCCCTTCCAAATGCTCAAATGCTGGCAAAGGCTTCCGGTATTGAGCTCGATCCTCATCAGTTCTGTTTCACCCGGGACTTCCAACCGGTTGAGACAAGCCGTTCCGGTGTTTTTGCCTGTGGCGCTTTTACAGAACCCAAGGATATTCCTGATAGTGTGATCCAGGCCAGCGGTGCAGCGGCCAAGGCGCTTTCAGTAATTGGAGAGGCCCGCGGAACACTTGTCAGGAAGAAAGAGTATCCTCCAGAACGGGAGGTTTCTCCTGATGAAGAGCCGCGTATCGGAGCCTTCATCTGTAGTTGTGGAACGAATATTGCTGGAACGGTGGACGTAAAGGAAGTTGTTGAATTTGCGAAATCCCTTCCTGGTGTCGTCCATGCTGAAAATACAATCTACACCTGTTCTGCAGACTCCTTAAAATTAATCCAGGAGAGGGTGAAGGAACTCAACCTGAATCGTGTTGTAGTGGCTTCCTGTACACCGAGAACGCACGAGCCGCTCTTTCGAGACACGATTCGTGAAGTAGGTCTTAATCCTTACCTCTTTGAGATGGCCAATATCCGTGACCAATGCTCCTGGGTCCATATGAACCTTAAGGAAGAGGCGACGGAGAAGGCGAAGAACCTCGTCCGGATGGCGATTGCCTGCTCCAAAAATTTAGAGCCACTCCATCAAATCCCAAGGAGTTTAATCCACAGCTGCCTCGTTGTCGGTGGTGGTCTGGCTGGGATGGTAGCAGCCCTGAGTATGGCAGAGCAAGGATATACAGTTTACTTAATTGAAAGAGAAAAGGAGTTGGGTGGGAGACTTCGACAAATCTTTTATAGCGGGAATGGTGGAGACCCGCAGGCTTATTTAAGAGAATTGATAAGGAGGGTCGAGAGCCATCCAAAGATAGAATTTCTAAAGGGCTATCAAGTTGTGGAACATGAAGGAGCAGTGGGGAATTTTAAGACGAAGGTTGCCCAATTGGATGGTTCTACGCAGAGAGTCTTAGACCATGGAACCACGATCATTGCCACGGGTGGAAAAGAGTATCGAGGCAAAGCCTATTTCTTAGGTGAAGATTCAAGGGCGATCACCCAGGAGGAATTAGAGAAACGGATCTTCCTTTCTGACCCCTCCCTTTCAAAAGCCAAATCCATTGTGATGATTCAATGTATAGGGCCGTGGGATGAAGATCCTTCCAAAACTTTCTACTGCAGTCGAATCTGTTGCAATGTAGCAGTCAAAAATGCAATCAGGATCAAGGAGCTTTATCCCGAAGCTTCAGTCGCCATCCTTTATAAAGACATGAGGACTTATGGTTTCAAAGAAACCTTCTATACTCAGGCCAGGGAGAAGGGAGTTCTGTTCGTTCGATTTGATGAAAAGAAAAAACCTTCTGTCTCACTATCCAATGGCCAATTGTCTGTTCAAATAGAAGATCCTATGCTTAACCTTCCTCTTACACTTCATCCAGATCTTCTGGTTCTCTCCGAAGCGGTTATTCCAAATGAAGGAAGCAAGGAACTGGCGAATTTCTTTAAGTTCCCTCTGACCTTAGATGGTTTTTTCTTAGAAGCCCATGTCAAGTTGAGGCCAGTCGATTTTGCAACGGAGGGCCTCTATCTCTGTGGAATAGCCCACTATCCAAAGTCAATCAATGAAACAATTTCTCAAGCAGAAGCTGCCTCAGCCCGGGCTGCTACAATCCTTTCTCAAGAAGCGCTTCAGGTAGGTGGAGTCGTTGCAGTCGTGGAGGGTGAGCGGTGTGCGGCTTGTTTGACGTGTGTGAGAGTGTGTCCCTATGAGGTGCCGGTGATCAATGCGAAGGGGGAGGCGGAGATTGACATGGCGAAGTGCAAAGGGTGTGGCAGTTGCGCTGCCGAGTGCCCGGCCAGAGCCATTGAGCTGATGCACTTCAGGGATTCTCAATTGTGGGCGAAGTGTCAAGCCCTCATGTTTAGCATAGAGCAAAGGGCATAGCGCATAGCGTATAATCCCCCCTCGCCCCCCTTTAGTAAAGGGGGGTTGGGGGGGATTTAAGAAGAGGGTTTACGCTATGCCCTATGCGCCATGCTCTATGCCCTATGCGGTAGAGATAGGGTGATAGCCTGCCTGCCGGCAGGCAGGGGAGATTGGGAGAATGACAGAATTAGCTCCGAAGACAGAAAACATAGCAGGGGTAAAAGAGAGCGGGCACGAGACACAGACACGTGTCACGGGTTTTGAGCCCGAGATCCTTGCCTTTTGTTGTGAGCATTGAGCCTATAGTGCAGCGGACCTGGCAGGTTCGATGAGGCTCAACTATCCTACGAATGTGAAGATTGTGAAGCTACCCTGTACAGGGAGAGTGGACATCCTTCTGATCCTTCGTGCCTTTGAATCGGGAGTGGATGGGGTTTATTTGGCAGGGTGTTTGGAGGGAGAGTGTCACTTCCTGAGAGGGAACTTAAGGGCGAAGAAGAGAGTCCAGTATGTGAAGGGGTTATTGGATGAGGTGGGTTTGGGAGGGGCTCGTTTGGAGATGTACAACATGAGTTCAGCCCAGGGTCAGCGTTTTGCCGAGATAGCCCGTGAGGTGACCGAGAAGATAAGGGCGTTGGGGCCGTCACCTGTCAAAAAGAAGACTAAAGGTTAGAGGAGCGTTCGCTTCGCTCACTTGAGGAGCGGCCCTCGGGGTCTTGAGGCGAAATCAATTGCCTCTCACCTCAAGCGAAGCGATCCTCAAACGAAGCGCTCCTTTATCATTTTAATCATTGGAGGTATCCATGATCGTAGCCAACAGGAAGAGTTTGGAAGAGATACTAAACATGCTTAAGCCCTACAAGAAGGTATTGTTATTGGGGTGTAATGAATGTGTGACAGTGTGCGCCGCTGGGGGAGAGAGGGAAGTGGGTGTATTGGCCTCAGAATTGAGGTTAGCTCGTGCCAAGGATGGTCAGGAGATCGAGATCAAAGAGCAGACCTTGGAGCGGCAGTGTGATCATGAGTATATTGATCAGGTTCGTCCCTTTGTGGGGGACTATGAAGTGATTTTATCGATGGCCTGTGGGGCTGGGATTCAGTATGTGGCGGAGAAGTATCGAACGAAGAGTGTCTTTCCAGCGGTCAATACGACCTTTTTGGGAGTGACGTTGGAGCAGGGGGTTTGGAGTGAGCGGTGTCAGGGG
>PEUO01000146.1 GCA_002780715.1 Deltaproteobacteria bacterium CG03_land_8_20_14_0_80_45_14 | reverse complement strand
AAAAGAAAACCCCAAAAAGACAGCACTCATGGAATATCGAGAGAAGGCATTCAAAGAGAAAAGGAAACCGTACAGGATTTATCAGAGTTGGATGCCCTTTTCGAAAATATCCCCTTATCTCGTCAAGGCCGTCCTCATCGCAGAAGATGATAAATTCTGGAAGCATGAAGGCTTTGATTACGAAGCCATTCAGAAAGCCATTGAAAAAGACGTTAAGGCCAGAAAATTTAAGTTTGGCGGAAGCACCGTCACCCAACAGCTTGCAAGAAATCTTTATCTTTCCCCTGAGAAGTCCCTGATCAGAAAAATCTCTGAAGTCATCATCACCTGGAGAATGGAAAAGGTTCTTTCAAAAAAACGAATCCTGGAGCTCTATCTCAATGTGGCGGAGTGGGGAGAAGGAATATTTGGTGTGGAAGCCGCCTCGAGACATTATTATGGAAAACCTTCTTCTGAATTGACTCCTGAGGACGCAGCGAGGCTGGCATCGGTCCTCCCGAATCCAAGAAAGTACAACCCGGTTGGAGATCAGCGATATGTGATCAACCGTTCCAATCTCATTTATAGCATTATGATTCAAAGGGGAATTGTCATCCCCGAATATCAAGAGGTGACAGGAGAAAGCGAATCCTCCCCTTCGGAAAAAAGTGAAGGGCTTGAACAGTGAATTTAACAAAAAAGAATCTCCTCATCACAGGACTTCCCGGCGTGGGGAAGACGACCCTTATCAAAAAACTTTCTGAAGCGTTGAAGAGTTTTTACCCGGTGGGTTTTTATACGGAGGAGATAAGAGAAAGAGGTGAGAGAAAGGGGTTTGAGCTCATCAGTCTTGAAGGAAAGAAAGCACTCCTTTCTCATAAAGACATAAGAAGCCCTTACAAGGTTGGTCAATACAATGTGGACATCAAAAGTTTTGAGGACTTTATTGACTCGATTTCGTTCTCCAACCCTTCTACCCATCTCATTATCATTGATGAGATTGGAAAAATGGAATGTTTCTCTGATCGATTTAAGAAACTCTTAAAAGAAATTCTGGATTCTGAAAAATGGGTAATAGCCACCATTGCCTTAAAGGGAATCGGGTTGATCGCAGAGGTAAAGGAAAGAAAGGATGTCACGCTCTTCGAGATAACAAAAAAGAATAGGGATATTGTATTTCGGGAAATCCTGAACTCGATGGAACGAAGTAATGTCAAATGTCAAAGCTCGCACGAAGTGATGAACCGAAGGTGAATCAAGTTCAAATGAAATCCAAACTCAAATCAATGACAAATGAATCAGTCTGTAACTCAACCCTTTAGGGCTGATCTTAATCAAGGCTAAAGCCTTGAGTTACAGCATCTTGTTTAAAGATATGCCTGAAGAAAGATTAAAGGTCATCGCCTATTCAGGTTACCGGGGTGAGGAGACTCCAAGGACAATCTTTATTCACAAGAAAAAGATTGAGGTCCTGGAAATTCTAAAGATGTGGACCGAAGAAGGGGTTAAAGACAGGAGGAGAAACAGGCTCTTTAAAGTGAAAGGAAGCGATGGGTTGATCTATACGATATATTATGATGAAAAGTTCATGGAATGGTTTTGTAAAGTTGAAGAGTGAGAGGCATATCAAGGCTATGCCACTTTGTAAATCAACGGATGATAGCTTGGCTCAGGGATAGGTTTCCGATTCTTCTTCGCTGCCGCAAGCCATGCTTCTTTTGCCTTCAAAACCTCCGTGAGGGCTTCTTCGGGTGTATCCCCGAACGCTGAGCAGTGCTTCAAGTCAGGAATATCCGCAATATAACCTTTGTCCTCCTCACTATAGAAAACGTTAATATGGTAGTCCTTCATACCTGCTCCGAAGATAGAATTGCCAATAATCGAATATGGTTTATAATATATACCACATTTAAACTTTTTGGAAGTGGGGCACAGGAAGGAACACATGTTAAACTTAACATTGTCAATCAGTTTGATGGCGATTCTCTTAGGCCCCATCGGTGAAATAGATCAAAAAGTCATCCAGGTCCTAAAGGATGACTTAAACAAGGTGTTTAAAAAGCCAGTAGTTATCGGTAAAGGAATGGCCGAACCGGATTATGCCTATCATAAAAAAAGGAATCAGTATTTATCCACAACGATATTAAATGCCCTCATGGAGCAAAAAGAATACGCCCCTTATGAAAAAATCTTAGGGATTGTGGACCGCGATTTATTTGTCCCGGAGTTAAATTTTGTCTTCGGCCAAGCAAGCCAAAGAGTCGCCATCATTTCCCTCACTCGACTCCGACATGCATTTTATAATCTACCGGAAGACCAGATACTTTTTCGCCGGAGGGTCCTCACCGAAGCGGTTCATGAATTAGGGCATACTTACGGATTGGGGCATTGTGGAAACCCTCGATGTGTGATGTTCTTTTCAAATAGTCTAACGGATACGGATAGGAAAGGCTCGGAATTCTGCCTGAGTTGTGAAGGCAAGCTCCAAAAGTTCTCTACACATCATCCTTGAATTAAAATAATCCCTGCCACCCAGGCGCCCTATTGCCAATAGCCTGGAATCCAGACCCTCTCCCAACCATAAGGAGTCCATATCTCCTCCCAGTGCCCCGGGACCCAATCTCTATAAGGTTCTCTGTAATAATAATCTGGTCCATAGTAACGGGGTGGAGGATAGTAGATGGGTGGAGGATAGTACCCTCGGTAATAAACCGGAGGAGGCGCCACCCATATAGGCGGAGGAGCAATAAAAATCCCGAAATGGCCATGTCCCCGCCAGGCAAAGGCTGACCCGCTCGATAGAAAAATAGCCAATAAAATCAAGCTGATCATTAATAATTTTTTCATTCTTATCCACCTCCCATAATCTAAATCTATTTTACCACATTTTGGCTTTTTCCTCTATAACCCAATTTCTTCGTTATCTATTTAGACGTAACTGGGGAAGAATTTATTCATCCTTCCTTTTCTCATTCTGTCAGGCTCGCCACTAAACTACATCAAGCTTTTTTGATCACAGCGGTGACAAGCTGGATAGCATGGTCAAAGTCATCGACGTTTACGGATAATCTCTCGAACCTCCTGCTCATAGCCTGAAATGCCAGGCGCTTCAGTCAGTTCCCGGAGCAATTCCATTGTTGCATCTGCCATAAATGATCCTCCTTATTATCTCCCTTTTCTTTTTTCAATCTCCCTGTTCTTTAACTCCGACCTTCTGATCTTCCCCGTGGACTGTCCGTGAGATTGGGCGATCAAAGATTTTCCTCCAAAATAATCGATCTGTCCGGGATTGTCTGCTTCCCATTCATCTACCAATTGAGCAAAATTACGAAAAATTTGTGATGAAAAAAAGGAGCCTGGAACAATGCCATCTGCCCATTCGACCTCGAGGTACAGGAACAGCATCTCTTCATAAGGATTCGGATCAATATGGGTGTTCTCAGCCCCACTCCAGATGTGGATATGGCACCTTCGAGCTAAAGCTTCTAACAGGGTCGTCTTCCCTGACCCATTTTCCCCGATAAAAAAGGAGACGGGCGAAGAAAATGGGATGCTTTGAGTTTGCTGAAGAACATCAATGTTGAAGGGATAATGATTCCTGGTTGGGTATTATGAAGTAAAGAACCCCGCCCACAGGGCGGGGCTTTAAACCCCAAATTCTCTAAACCAAAAACCCAGATCCCGAATCAAGTTCGGGATGACAAAACACAAGAGGAAAACCCTATTGTCATGCTTGTTTCAGCATCTGATTAAGGCTTTTCTGCCTTTGGCAGACACATCTTTCATCCCTGTGCCTGCCTACCGGCAGGCAGGCACAGGGCGGGGCTTTCAGATGCGTTCTTAATAAAAACGAGGCGGTTTAATACGCTCAATAATCAGGTTACTCTTTTCGAGGTATTATAAAGATTGCTGATTGGAGTTACGGATGTAGAAAATTATCTCCTACCTAATATCGTTACGCGGGCGACCGCATTTCTTTTCAGTTTATCTTTTACATATACGATTCTCACCCTGTCTCCAAAAAAGGGAAGCCTCGAATCCAGATGGGTTCGATGACCTATCCAGAAGACTGAAACCCTGCCATTGTTTCCTCTAACCTGGAGCATATTCCCCTCTGTGGCAATTACCCTCCCATAATAGACACTGGCTTTGGCCTCTACAACATTTAGCAGAAGAGAAAATACGATCAGGATAAGAAATCCAATCACCACAATTCTTTTTCCATTTCCCATTTTAAGCGCCCTCCCTTTTCTTCCCCCAAGCTTTCACTATGGCGGAATAGCTTTTGGGATTTAAGCCGCTATTACTAAAATTTGCTGAAGTAATTTTTTTCTTAATGAAACCGCTACCGGTTTCTTCAGACTCCCTCGATGGCGTAGGATCGATTTTGTTCTGACTTTCAAATTTACAAAAACTCCTGCGGGCTGCAAAAACAGCCATTTTCATCAATGCATGAGATGACCAAATAAAATGGCCCAAATTGAAAAACATTTTGGGACAGCCTCTGTGTCCCGATTTCCCCTATTTTAACTTGACGGGACTCATCCGTTCTCCTATGCTGAAAACAGGATCAGGAGAATCTAAATTTTGGTTTTCAGAAAGGGGATCGCAAATAAGTGATGGCATACAAATTAGAACCTAAGACAAACAGACAAACTTCAACCGGAAGATATCACCCGCTGGGTTCCACTTTATACGAGGATGGTGTTAATTTTGCAATTTTTTCGCAGTATGCCAGCGAGGCATTTCTTCTTTTATTTGACAGACCAGACGTTGGACCCACAGACATCATCAAGCTCGAAGATCGCACAAAGTACATCTGGCATGTATTCGTCCATGGATTAAAAGCTGGACAGCTTTATGGATACAAAATCAAGGGTGATTTCAATCCTGTCTACGGTATGCGCTTCAACGAAAATAAATTTCTAATCGACCCTTATGCAAAAGCGGTCACGGGCAAGTTTAAAAACATTGATAACCTCCTTCTTGCCTATGACCCGATTTCATCCCTGAGAGATCTTTCGAAGGACGCCCGTGACAACACTTCGGTTGCGCCCAAGTCCATTGTGGTCGATGATCATTTCGACTGGCAAGGAGACGTTCCTCCGGATATTCCCCTTCACGAATTGATTATTTATGAAGTCCATCTAAAGGGATTTACGGCCCACAGGTCATCAGGTGTCAAAAACCCCGGGACCTATCTGGGCTTTATTGAAAAGATTCCTTACCTTAAGGATTTAGGAGTAAATGCCGTGGAGTTCCTTCCTCTCCATGAATTCTATGTTGAAGATTTTCTGCTCAGCAAAGGGCTCACCAATTATTGGGGGTATAATACCATAGGTTTTTTTGCACCCGAATCATCCTACAGCACAAAAAGGTTCCCCGGTTGTCAGGTGGATGAATTGAAGACCCTTGTGCGCGAACTTCATAAGGCAGGGATGGAGATCATCCTTGATGTGGTTTATAACCACACAGCAGAAGGCAACGAGCTTGGACCGACTCTCTGTTTTAAGGGTATTGATAACCCCACCTATTACTGTCTTACAGGAACTCCCAGAGAACCCTATCGTTATTATATGAACTATACAGGGTGTGGGAATAGTCTTAATCTTGCAAACCCCCATGTCATTCGACTTGTTATGGATTCCCTTCGCTATTGGGTGGAGGTCATGCATGTGGACGGATTCCGTTTCGACCTGGCATCGGTCTTGGGCCGCGAAGAGGGTCTCTTTCACAAATCTGCTTCCTTCTTTGATGCGATCTCCCAGGACCCTGTATTAAACCATGTAAAACTAATTGCTGAACCCTGGGACATCGGAACCTATCAGGTCGGGAATTTTCCTGTGGACTGGTCTGAATGGAATGGAAAATTCAGGGATATGATAAGAAGATTCGGCAAAGGGGATGGAGGACAGGTAAGGGATCTCGGATGGAGATTAACGGGTTCTGCCGATTTGTATGGAGAGGACGGAAGATCTGCCTATAACAGCATCAACTTCATCACCTGCCACGACGGTTTCACACTCAATGACCTGGTCACTTATCATGACAAACATAATGAGGCGAATCTTGAAGATAACCGTGATGGGACCAATGACAATAGCTCATGGAACTGCGGTATCGAAGGAAAAACGGATGACATCAATATCAGTAATCTTAGAAAACAACTTATAAAGAATTATGTCTGTTATCTCCTTTTTTCATGTGGTACGCCAATGACTCTCGGCGGCGATGAATTCATGAGAACACAGAGGGGAAATAACAATGCCTACTGCCAGGATAACGAGATCAGCTGGTTTCAATGGGACGAGGTCAAGAAAAATTCGGACATTTTCAATTTTTTCAAGAAGGCAATCGCTTTTGAAAAGAGATGCACCATTCTTCAGAGGAGAAAATTCTTTTTCGGAGAAGATTTAGATGCTGATCATATCCCGGACTTCACCTGGTTCGGAAAAGATCTTGGAAAACCTTCCTGGGAGGACCCTGAACTGCGTACCTTATGCTTTCAGCTCGATGGAGGCGAAGAGAGATGTGAATTGGGTGATTATCATCTCTTCTTTATCCTGAATGCTGATTTTAATTTACAACCCACCACGCTTCCTCAACTTGCAAAGGGCAAGCAATGGTATCGAGTCATTGACACAAGCCTTAAGAGCGGAGAAGACTTTCTTGACGCCGACAAAGAAATACCGATCGATTCTCCCGATCATTACCTCGCCAATCCGAGGAGCACTGTTGTTCTGATTGGTAAATGAAGAATTTAGGTCAATCTATTGAAGAGGTGATCCCAGCGCTTCTTACTTAATTGAATTTTTCAACAGAAACGAACGAAGGTAAAATTCAGGCGCGAAATAGATCAATTTTCGAGGTGAAATCAACAGCAGGCCAAAAATCCAAAATTGGGATGTGTCCCTTTTTTTCACTAATTTTCAAAGTTTTGGTTTTAAAATCGAGGAGCCTTTTCTGATCATCATCCTCAGAGCGCGTGGAGGAAAAAAAGAAGTTTTTAGATACTCATGGAAGAGTTCTTCCCCCAGCTCATCTTTAAAAATATTATCCATCATCTTCCGTAAGGTCACTTCATACAGGCAGGCGCCGACACTATCTTTATCCATGATATTTTAAGCTTCACCACGGTAAAAAGTAGAACCATTGCTTTTTTCTCAACATGACTTTCCACCCCAGCAAGGTGTGCAATTTTCTTTGCAGATTCGATTTCTATTTTATGTCTTTGCCCATAATCAAATGTAACCACATGAATTCTTTTAAATTTCTCCTTTGTCCAATAAAGGCATGTAGTTGAATCCTGGCCTCCGCTAAAAATGACCAGACAATCAACATTTTTTTTGACAATATTATTACTCATGCCTTCTTCCCCTGGGAGGGCCATCTATTCCCCAAACAAAAGCGGGTTAAACCTCTTCACCCTACCTTGCCATGGGTGAGGGGGCCAACAACCCTGCCAATGCCCCGACCGCTGCTGAGCCTAAGGCGATTAATCCTTCGGGAATGGTGGCCGCTGTTTTAATGCTCAAGTAGAAGCCCCCGATGATGGTCAACAGAACAGCAAAACCGAGGAATGCCACCACTAAGCGAAAGATCCATCGGTCCGATTGAAGCGGTGTGGATAACTTCTGGAGGCTCCCAAGAAGTTTGATCTTCTGATCCGGGGGTAATGAATTATCGTTGGTCACTTGCTGAATTAAGTCTTGGAGTGTGTCTTTAATATTGTTGGCCATTTTTTACCTCCGTTTCCTTACGAATAACGTGACCGTGTCCGTGTTCCGTGTCCGTAACTAATAATCCCCCCTCCCCCCCTTTACAAACGGGGGGTAGTTCAGGGAATAAACCTAATCACTATTTCGGGACGGAAGGCTTCGGTTCCGGAGCCAGATTTGCGAACAGGTTTTTTGTTTGCATCCAGCACCGATACATACCAACGACCTTCTTTAAAATTCTTTTTAAAACTCTGAGTGCGCCATGCAAAAAAGCCCTGCTTCCTGAATTGGTTTTTTATCGCACTGGCTTGTTCTAACCACCCCTCTTTCGTAATCCCGATGTCAATCATATCGGTTACCCCTTTCTCTGAAGCCCAGGCATGATAGATGGACATCTGCCCCTTTGCTTCAAGCATGGTCAGGACCCGTTCCCCTGCCCTGATCTCCATCCAGAGAAATACACCTTCTCCCTTCTTAATCTCGGCAACACCTGAAAAGGGATCCATTGGTTCCCGTCCTTGAACACCTTTACAAAAGGATTCTCTTTCCACCTCAAATAATGGCTGGGCACTGGCATAAGGTACGAGAATATGTAGTACCACCAGGATGAAACCTATTGAAAGAAAACATCTCATTTGTCCAATTAATCACCCTCACCCACATCCTCTCCCCTCAAGAGACTGTGTCACAATGTCATTCTGAGGCGTTAGCCGAAGAATCTCTGTTTTCTAACTTAATGACTCTATGAGATTCTTCACGGAGTTTACACTGAGCCAAAAAACGAGACCCTTCCCCTTCGGTTCACTCAGGGTCAGGGTGACACATGGCGAAGGGTTCAGAATGACAAACATAGCATTTCCCTCATTG
>PEUO01000111.1 GCA_002780715.1 Deltaproteobacteria bacterium CG03_land_8_20_14_0_80_45_14 | reverse complement strand
AACTCAATCTATTTTCTATCTCGAAGCTTGGCTTATGAACCTTCTCCCTTCACCTGATGAAACATTGGATACGTTCTTCAATGAAAAACTCCAAATCATTCAGAAGAAAAAGGGGTATCGGTTCTCCATTGATGCGGTTCTGCTCAGCCAATTCATCAAAATTCGGAATAATGAAAGGGTGATTGATCTGGGAACAGGTTGTGGAATTTTGCCCTTGTTATTGTCACACACCACCAAAGCTCATTCTTTTGTCGGCGTAGAAATTCAAAAGGGATTGGCCGAATGTGCAAAAAAAAATGTGGTCCTGAACCATCTTGAAGACCGGATATCCATTCTTAAGCAGGATTTTAAAGAGCTAAGAGGGATTTTCCCACCAGGGTCTTTCGATGTTGTCCTCTCCAACCCCCCCTACCGAAAATATCGAACGGGCAGAATCAACCCCTCCATGGAGAAAGCCATCGCACGCCATGAGATCAGGGGAGCGCTTGAAGACCTGATCTCTATCGCCTCTTACCTGCTTCCCCCCAAGGGGAGATGCTACTTGATCTTTCCAACGTTGAGAACCGTTGACCTCTTAGTGGCATTGAGAAGTGGAAAATTGGAGCCGAAGCGATTGCAGTTTGTTCATCCTCGCATCGGGGAAGAAGCAAAATTCATCCTTACCGAATCTATTAAAGCCAGCGGGGCGGAATTAAAACTCATGGAGCCCTTAATCCTTCATGAGGTCGCTTAAATCCCCTCCACCGATAGGGCGTATTGGAAAAATATTTTGACAATGATGGCTGAATGGGATAATAATTTTTTAACATGGATTATGTGAACAGCGCGCCTGCACTCACGAAAGAAAAGGCATCCCCTTTGGAGATCGTCCTCGAATGCATTGGGGACGATTTAGAAAAAGTGGATCAAGAGTTTCGAAAGAACCTAAGATCGAATGTCCCCATCATTTCTGCGATTGGAGAATATCTCCTCCTGAGCGGGGGGAAACGGTTCCGAGCCAAACTCCTCTTACTTTCATCCAAATTGTGCGGGTATCCAGGAGATCTTCATATTTCCATGGCAAGCCTTATTGAATTTATTCATACAGCCACCCTGCTCCATGATGATGTGGTGGACAGGGCGGAGTTACGGAGGGGCATTGACTCGGCCAATTCCAAATGGGGAAATGAGGCAAGTGTCCTGGTTGGAGACTTTCTCTTTACAAAATGTTTTTCCCTTCTGGTGCAGAGTGGGAACTGGGATATTCTCCAAACCATCTCCAAGGCGACCACGATTATGGCGGAGGGAGAATTAGAGGAATTGATTAAAACCAACGACCTCTCTTTGACGGAAGATGGTTACCTTTCGATCATCACTCGAAAAACCGCTTCCCTCATCTCAGCCGCCACGCAGATTGGCGCCATCCTTGGAAACGTATCTGAAGAAAAGGAAAGAGCATTATCCGAGTTCGGGATGAATGTCGGCATCGCCTTCCAACTTATTGATGATCGTCTCGATTATACTTCCAACGAAGAGGAATTTGGAAAGAAGATCGGGATTGACCTCCAAGATGGTAAGATCACCCTCCCCCTGATCTCCACACTCCATCATTGTAATCAAGAGGAGAACGCCTTTATTCGAAAGGCTGTCGAGTCCAATCCCATCACGAAAGACGCCTTTTTCCGAGTGGTGGAGATCATCGAACGATATCATGGAATCCAATATACTCATGAAAAGGCAAAGGGATATATCGAAAGGGCGAAAGATTATCTTCGTCTCTTTCCAAATTCGAAGGAGAAAGAAGCCCTTTCTACCCTGGCCAATTATGTATTGGACAGGAGGCTATAAAGGATTTCATTCAGACAGATCGTACCCTGAACCACGCAGGGTTCAGTGCTTTGTCCCTGATTCCATTTTGGCGCAGAGCCAGGCACCCTTCGTGGCGCATGGCGGAATGCATTTTGAATAAGTTATAATTGTGGAAAATAAGTTGAATCTAAGGAGTAGAAAATGGCAGATGATTCGAATTTGGTTCATGTCAATGATAAGAACTTCGCTTCTGAGGTGCTCAATTCAGACCTTCCAGTGCTGGTCGATTTCTGGGCAACTTGGTGCGGTCCGTGCCGTAGCATCAGTCCCATCGTTGAGGAGTTAGCGAAAGAGTTTTCCGGTAGGGTTAAGGTGACCAAGCTCAATGTGGATGAGAGCCCTGCTACACCCAGTCAATATGGGGTGAGAGGCATTCCCACCTTGATCCTTTTCAAAGGCGGAAAGATTCTTGATCAGATTGTCGGTGCGGTGCCGAAGGCCCGTTTAAAAGCTTTGATTGAAAAGGGTTTGTAATTTTAGTCTTCGCTTCCCAGCTCATAGCCAATGTTGATTCACAATACGAAACGATCGTTTCTTACATGGGTCGTGATCTTTAGCTTCTGCATGGGAGGGGTATTTCTTCTTTTCCA
Source organism: Deltaproteobacteria bacterium CG03_land_8_20_14_0_80_45_14 (assembly GCA_002780715.1). Lineage (GTDB taxonomy): Bacteria > Desulfobacterota > BSN033 > BSN033 > UBA1163 > UBA1163. Next base: position 6,242 of record PEUO01000111.1, on the reverse strand, counting down.
TTGTTCTAAAGAAAAATCACAACCCACCCCAGGTTTGGCGCCGGATTTCACCCTCAAGACCCTTGAGGGACAGGAGATCACGCTTTCCCAACTCAAAGGGAAAGTGGTTCTCCTCGACTTCTGGGCAACCTGGTGCGGACCCTGTCGGGAATCCATCCCCCATTTAATTCAACTCTATAAGAATTATCGAGAAAGTGGATTTGTGTTGGTTGGAATGAACGTGGATAAAGGTGATGTAGAGGTCGTTCGCCGCTTCGTCAAGTCCATGGATATCCCCTATCCTGTCGTAACCGCCCCAGAAGATGTAGTAAGGAGTTACCGAGTTACGGGTATCCCAGCTACTTTCCTTATCGATAAGGAAGGTAAGATTCGAGAAAAGATAGCCGGATTTAATAGTGCCATTGCTCAACAGTTAACCGCCAAAGTAGCAGACCTCGCTTCAGAAAAACCCTAATCCCCGGCTTTTTCGGGGAAATCCGAATATCGAAATCCTAAATTCGAAACAAACTCGAATGACAGAAACTTACATAAAATTAGAATAAAGTTTTGGGAAATTGGAATTTTGGATTTATTTGGGATTTGAATATTGGGATTTGGGATTTATTTCTTTTTAGACTCGCCCATCAAACGGATGTATTCTTCAATGACTTTTTGGGGATCCAACCCGAGGGATTGGGCATAGCTTTTTAAAAACCCCTTGAGATAAACCAAGGCCGGAAGTTTTTCAAAGGCTTCCTCCTCAATCCACTCCAAGATCTTTATGCTAATCCTCGTCTCCTCGGAGATGGTCGGGAGTTCAACACCCATTCTTTCTCGAACCTGCTTCAGTGTCTTCCCACGAGAGAGTCCCTCTTCGGGATTGAACAAAAGGCCTGTAAAAGAGAGAGAAGCCTTTTGTTCTTTGGAAACCCCTTGGGCTTCATAAGGCTTTTCCAATGGCTGCCCCCCAACCGTTTGGAAGTGGGATTGGTCGTAACTTTTCCGCAATGTCTCATCCATCAGAACCCGATAAGCCTCTTCAATGACGGATTGTATTTCTTTCACCTCCTCTTCGGAAAAGAGAGAATAGACGGCTAATGAATCGGTATGAAAGGTCTCTTTGGCATGCTCATAAGCCCTCTGGATCTCTTTGGCCGTAGCTGTTGGGCTGACCTCTAAGATCTCATAATAAGTTTGGTCTTTAATTCCCTTCATGTTTACAATCGTTAAAACCGTAAAGCTGTCTAATGATGGTTTGCTAATTTAGAGGCGATCTCCATCACGCATTGAGCGGCCCTCGACCTGGAGTTCTCCAATACCAATGGCCTTCTTCGCCGAATGGAATTGTTCACATCCTGATCGTAGACGACATAGCCCAAATAGTGGAGATGGATGCCAAAATATTTCAGGCAGGCGCTTCGGATCGAAAACCCAATCTCAATATCTTTCTTTGAACGGACTTGATTCAGAATCAGATTGGGGTGAAAGGTTTCGACTTCCTCAATAATTCTATCGGCATCTCCCTCATCCATCCGCCTCGCCGCTTTAATGAGGTCATGAGGGTTTTGAATCCCCATCTCATTCTTTCGATCCATTGCGCCATCAATGAGGGCCTTGACGGACGAAGAGGAAACCGATTGCTTAAGTCTTCGATAGAAAGCGCTCTTGAGAAACCGATAGGTATTTTCAATGGAAGTGGGTTCAGGCGTCACTACCAGAATCCCTCCATCAGACATCAAGAAGAAATCCAAAACACTCAACGAGTTGCCGGCTCCTAAATCTACCAGGATCGTGTCGCTATCCAAACTTTGAATGGAACGGACCAGTTTTCGCTTCTGAACACTCTTTGCATCCGCCGCATTAAGGAGGTCCTGTGCGCCAGTCAGGAGTTGAAGGTTCGGAATACCCGTTGGGATGAGGACTTCGCGAAGATGGGAGACTCTCTTTTTAATGAAGTCAGGAAGGGAGAGGGCCGGAGGGGAAACTCCAAGGAAAGTGTGGAGGTTTGCTCCCCCTAAATCTGCATCAATGAGGACAACCCGAACACCCAGTTTTGATAGACAGATGCCAATGTTGGCGGTAATAAAACTCTTCCCGCTTCCTCCCTTCCCGCCTCCGATGGTCCAGATCATCTTCCGATTGATAGTCTGAGTCTGCCCCACCCTCTTGCTTCCCATTGAAAATGGAAAAATGCAAATTGCAAAATGAAAATTATGGACTTAATCCCATATGCCGTCCAATTTCCCATGACAATGACGACATTCTCCATTCACTACATCATTTTTTATCACTCGAAATCCTATCCGTTCGATCAATCTTCGGCCACAGTGAGGGCAGAAGGTATCTTCGCCTTCCTCACCAGGAATATTTCCACAATAAACATAACGAAGTCCTGCTTTTATTCCAATCTCCCTCGCTCGGTGAAGCGCCGAGGCAGGGGTTCTCGGAAGGTTCAGCATTTTATAAGTTGGATAGAAGGCTGAGATATGCCAGGGAACCTCTGGTCCCAAGGAGACGATGAATTGGGCGATCTCTTCAAACTCCTGGTCTGAATCATTTAGAGTAGGAATAACGAGTGTGGTGATCTCCACCCAGATCCCCATCTGTTTCATCCGTTTGAGGTTCTCCAAAACCGGTTTCAATTTTGCCCCACAGATTTCTTTATAAAATTTCTCCTTGAAGCTCTTCAAATCCACATTGGCTGCATCTAAATAGGGTTGGATCATCTCGAGGGCTTCCTCAGTCATATAGCCATTGGTGACGAAAATATTTTTAATCCCTTCCGGATGGGCCCGGCCAGCAGTCTCGTAAGCATATTCGAAATAGATGGTCGGTTCAGTATAGGTATAGGAGATGGAGCGGCATCGGTTTTGTTTCGTTAACGAAATAATTTTAGAAGGGGAGACCTCCGAACCTTCAATCCGCCCATCGTGATCCCTCGGCATCTGGGAGATTTCATGATTCTGACATTGGAGACATCGGAAATTACAACCCACAGCAGCCATGGAGAAAGAGCTCGATCCGGGAAAGAGATGAAAGAGTGGCTTCTTTTCTATGGGGTCCACATTCAGAGAAATCGCACGGCCATAGACGAGGGTGTAAAGCCTTCCTTCCCGGTTCTCTCGCACTCCACAGAGTCCCCTTTTTGAAAGTGAGATGGTACATCGATGGTTGCAGAGGTGACATTGCACCTTCCCATCCTTTAAAGGACTGTAAAGCATGGCTTCCTTCATATCATCTTTCCTATCTCCGGACAGGACGCGTCCTGATTAAAATATAGGCGGACTCTAAAGATCGAAATGAGGAAGTTGTTCGAGAACATATTCTCGTATTGCCTGTGGTCTGGGGAGGTCCCAAAGGATCTTTTTGTTTTGAACAAAAGGGATGAGGAGCTCTTTAAACCGACCGCCACATGAACATCGATCCACACCCGGAGCAGATCGTCCTCGACTCTTTTTGAAAGGAACCATTTTGTCTTGAAAACATTTCGAGCACCGGAAAACACTTTTTGACCCCGACATCTTCCCTCTCTTCGCCAGAGGTTTTCCATCAATCTCGATGATGTCCATCGCAAAGTCTATCACCCGTGCATTGGTGATCGAAGTGCCCACCCCATAGGCATCCACCACAGGATTCAGGGAGAGGATCCGTTTCTCATCCAATCCGCCGCTAACATAGATTTGAACATGTCCGAATCCTCTTAAATTTAGTTCCCAGCGAATCTCCTCGATGATCTTCTGAAAATCTCCTCGCCTCGAACTGGGAGTGTCAAGCCTGATCCCAAAGAGTTTCTTCCCCATGGCTTCAGCCACTCTGATGGCTTCTACCTTCTCATCATTAAAGGTGTCGATGAGGGAGACCCGTCTCACTTTAGGATGGATGACTTCATCAAAAGCCTTGGTGGCCTCCACCGTATCCCCCATGATTAAAATCAAAGCATGGGGCATGGTGCCCGAAGGTTCCTCACCAATCATTTCGGCGTTTTTAACCACGGAAACCCCGTCACAGCCACCCACAAAGGCATTTCGCTCCACCATGGGGGCCACGACTGGATGGATCCGCCTCGCGCCAAAACTGATCACCCTCCTGTCACCGGCTGCCTTTTTGCAGCGAGCGGCCTTCGTTGCCACACCTGAGGCCTGGCAGAGAAGTCCCAGAAGAGAGGTTTCATAGAGGCCAAAATCTGTGTACATCCCCTCGATCTCCATGACGGGCTCAAAAGCCCTGAAGATTGTCCCCTCCTTCATCGTTCTGACACTGACTTTCAGGTCTTTCAGAAGGTAGGCTGTCTCCTCAATACCAGCCAGTACTCCCCACCCATAATCCTCCGGGAACCGTTTGGCAATGAATTCGGCTTTCACCCATTTATCAATCTTTTTTGCCTTAAGGACCTGCATCGTCCTCACAAAATAGATATCGGTTAATTTCCCTTCCTTTATTTCTTTTGGGTCTGCAATATGGAACATGCGTTTTTCTCCAGAAATGGAATTGGAATTTCCTTTTATATAACAAAAATTTACCATCCATGTCTATAAAAATATTTCCCCTGCCCTATTTCTCTTCCAATTTAAGTTTCTCCTTGACAACCAACTCATTCTATATATAAAAAGATGTGAGCCCCTTCTTTCTACGGTTCCCAATTGCTCTATCCTAAAGGAGTTAAGGTTATTGTACAACTGTTTCCTTGACGGTTACATTTCATATCTACTAAAACTGCTCGGCCACCCTTATCTCCTGAATCTCAAAACCATAATGCTCCGACACCTCCAAAAATATCTCCTTCGCTTTGTCCCCTATATCTTCTCTCTTAATCCATTTCCGACATTTCGGCGTCCATACCAAGTGGTATTTTGTGTCGTAAACGGCGTGCGCAGTCCTTCGGATAGTCATGAAGTTTCATATACCACATTCTTCCTGTCTTCGACAGACGCACCTTTCATCCCCGTCCACAGGACGGGGTTTTCAGGTGCGATCTTAATAAACGGTGCACTCCATAAATTCTATCTCCACGGGCAATTTTGTTAATGTCCCTAATTTTTTTCTTGAATAGAATAGAAATCAGCTTCGGTAGCCTTAAAGTCTAGGCTGTTGAGAACATTATCTCCATCCCTTACCTCGACTTTCCAGCTCCCCACATGTTGCGGACGGAGGGTAATGTAGCTATAAACTGACCATACTGGAGGTTTGACATCGATCTCTATTCTATTGAATTCCTTACTCATCCAGAGCCATACATGTATAATCTTTCCTTCTCTCTGGGTCTTAATTCTTGTGAAGAAATAGGCTCTCTGGTTATTGCATATAAATTCTGAACACTTTCCTCTCAGAACTAAGCGACCACCTTCTCTCTCAATTCCTGTCCCTATGCTGGCTTCCAGGACTTCGAAAAAAGTTGCCTCTGTGGTAATAATATCCTTGGCCTTCGCCTCCCTTGGCCTTGAAGTCTCCCTCTGCTCGGCTTGATGGGTTGTTTGGGTTCCTACCTTTCCTTGTATTGGTAAAGGAAATGGAACGGAGGGTAAAGGAATTTGTTTAGACTCTTTCTCCTCAAAAGAAGGAGAGAGCCTCTCCAGTGGCTTATTTGAGATGTAATATATGAAAATTACAATGAAGAAAATAATTCCAAAGATGAGGAAGAAAAAGAACCATGGTCTGACTCTCTTTTGGGGAGTTGAAATCTGCTGCGGTAACCCTACTTGTTTCTGCTGGGAGATGCTAAGATCTTCCAGATATTTTTGATACCGTAGAAGTACGTCATTCGGGTCAAGGCCGAGATATCTGGCATAGGCAGTCAGAAATCCCTTCACATAAGTAGCGGGAGGCAGAAGGTCATACTTGTCTTCTTCAATCGCCCTGAGGAATTGTTTCCCGATCTTGGTGAATTTGGCAGCTTCCTCCAGAGACAGATTCCGAAGCTCCCTCTCTGCTTTCAGATATTTTCCAAGTGATTCCATACTTATTAGAACAGAAAAGACCTGGATGGACTGTCAACCTTTAACATTCGAGAGAAATTGAAAGGAGTGAAGGACGAAAAGGGTCTTTTTCAACAGATGAGGATCAATATCAAGCGTATTCAGTTAGAGGCGATGTCCCGAGAAGAAAGTATTTCTGAACTTTAAAAGGTAATTACCCTGCACTCTTGAAAATGGTGGAACAAAACTTAATAAGGTCCACTACAAAAACCACACTTGCTAAGTCCATCGATTCATAAATTCGGTAACGTATTTATTTACTCAGGACTTAGTGCTGAGTGAGCAATTATT
>PEUO01000110.1:2941-11442 GCA_002780715.1 Deltaproteobacteria bacterium CG03_land_8_20_14_0_80_45_14 | reverse complement strand
ACCCTGCAAAACCGCCAATTTTCGTCAATACCTCAGGTCGGAATGTCGATTCCACCATGGGTTTGATCGCTTGAACAAAGGCGTCTCCTTTTTCCACATCCACCCCTGCATCTTTGTAAGAGAACTTCTTCACTCTCTTCCTCTTTAAAAACCAAAATATGTTTTAGATTAATCGATATCCCCTAAAATGTCAACCCTGCGGAGTGGATTGACATGGGACATAAATTGAATAAACTCATTTGCATTCATTATCTGAAGTATTCCGTCGGAGGTTATTACTCCACAGGGAGTAATCCCTCAGTTACGAATGGTAAATCCTTACGGCAAATATGTAACTCAGGGCTTTAGCCCCGCCGGGCTGGAGAGCCCTCTGGGCCGGAAGCCTGATTCATCAGCCCTGAAGGGCTGAGTTACAGGTTACGGTAACAGTCGGTCGCCCCATAACTGAGGGATTACCACAGGGCAAATATTTTACTTGCAGATTTAGATAGACTTTGTTAATTTTACTTGGTTTTATTTATATTTCAGGTGACTGAATATGAAAGTTGAAGAGTTCGATTACCATCTTCCCATATCCTTGATCGCTCAATACCCTTCTCCCCAAAGGGGAGAGACTTCTTTAATGATCCTTCACCGTCAGACGAGCGTGATCGAGCACCGAGTCTTTGGAGATATTGCTAAATGCCTGAATTCTGCCGACCTCCTTGTCATGAATAATACTCGGGTTCTTCCGGCTCGACTCATTGGGAAAAAAGAGACCGGAGGAAGGATCGAGATGCTCCTCATCCCTTCATGGAATGGAACTAAAGGAGAATGGAGAGCCTTGATAAAGGGCTCAGGGAAGGTAAAAAGAGGGACTCGAATCCGATTTGAGCAGGGATTTGAGGGAGAAGTAGAAGAGGTGAAGGATGGAAAAGGAAAGGTGAACTTCTCCTATCAGGGTGAGGTAATAGATATCCTTCAAAGGATCGGCCACATTCCTCTCCCCCCTTACATCAAGCGTGGGGATGAACTATTGGACAGGGAGCGTTATCAGACCGTTTTTGGAGAGAGAGACGGATCGATTGCCGCACCGACTGCAGGTCTCCATTTCACCCATGCTTTCCTTCATTCGCTTAGGGAGAATGGAGTACGCACCACAACGATCACTCTCCATATTGGAATTGGAACCTTCGCCCCAGTAAAGGCCAGCGACATCGAAGACCATACCATGGAAACAGAATGGATAATGATACCAGAGGAAACGGCAAGAGAAATTGAGGATACGAAAGCCCGGGGTGGAAAGGTTATTGCTGTAGGAACGACCACGACACGTGCCCTTGAATCTTTTTCCAATGGAAATGGAGGGGTAAGAGCCGGTAAGGGAATGACCTCTTTATTTATCTATCCTCCCTATCGCTTTCGTGTCATAGATGGGTTAATCACCAACTTCCATCTGCCTAAATCGACGTTGATCATGTTGGCATCAGCCTTAGCAGGAAAAGACTTATTAATGAAAGCTTATCAAGAAGCCATTCGCAGAAAATACCGATTTTATAGTTATGGCGATGCGATGCTGATCCTCTGAAGGAATGGAATAATGGAAGACTGGAATAATGGAATATTGAGTTAACCATCGTTCCATTAATCCATCATTCCAATATTCCAATTGTGATTGTGATGGCTTTTCGTTTCGAGATAATCAAAAAGGATAGCTTTTCCCGGGCAAGAATAGGGAGGGTTGAAACAGACCATGGGTCTTTCAATACCCCTGTTTTTCTCCCTGTGGGAACACAAGGGACGGTCAAATCCCTCACCCCTGAAGAATTAGTGGAGATAGGTGTCGAGGCCATCTTAGCAAACACATACCATCTCTACCTTAGACCAGGGCATGAGACGATTGGTAGATTGGGAGGGCTCCACACTTTTATCCATTGGGAAAGGCCTATTTTAACCGATAGCGGCGGCTTCCAGATATTCAGCCTCGGAAGTCTTCGAAAAATTTCCGAAGAAGGGGTGATTTTTCAATCTCACCTGGATGGCTCTTCACACTTCCTCACACCGGAAAAGGTCATGGAAATTCAGAGAAGCCTAGGCTCTGATATTGCCATGGTTTTAGATGAATGTGTCCCCTACCCTTCTCCTTATGAATATGTGAAGACCTCGATGGAGCGAACGAGCCGTTGGGCAAAAAGATGCTTAGAAGTGAGACGAGAAAACGATCCTGCCCTTTTTGCCATTGTTCAGGGAGGAGTGCATCGAGATTTAAGGGAGAAGAGTGTTCAAACTTTGGTGGAAATGGGATTCCAGGGATATGCCATGGGTGGTCTTAGTGTGGGTGAACCAAAATCAATGATGTTGGATGTCCTGGAATGGACAACCCCGTTTTTGCCGGAGAATTCCCCTCGGTATTTAATGGGCGTTGGAACACCAGAGGATATTATCGATGCCGTGATGCGTGGGGTGGACTTCTTCGATTGTGTCCTTCCGACAAGGAATGCACGAAACGGAATACTTTTTACCTCTTCAGGAAAGATATCAATCAAACAGGCTCAATATGTTGAGGATCGAAGGCCTGTGGATGAAACATGCGCTTGTTACACCTGTCGCCACTATTCCAGGGCCTACCTCCGTCACCTTTACCTTTCTAAAGAAATTTTGTCTTCGAGGTTGAATACCATTCATAATTTGTATTATTATATGACTCTTTTAGGAAAGATCAGGGAAGCCATCCAAGAAGGGCGTCTTCTCGATTTTTATAAATCCCACAACTCACACCATGGATTGGAAACAGAATTTTCTAACCATTTTCAATCCAACTGAGGGCGGGGTAAAATTTAAAAGGAGGATTTTATGGGAATAGAGCTGGCTTATGCGATGGGAACACAACCGGGAGGAAGTGGAGGTCAAGGGTCTCAAATTTGGAGTTTTCTGCCCATTATTTTCATCTTCGTCATCTTTTATTTCCTACTCATTCGACCTCAACAGAAGCATAAGAAAGAACATCAGAATCTGTTGTCAAACCTCAGGGAGGGAGACAATGTTTTAACCTCTGGAGGAATCTACGGCCGAGTGACTGGCATCAAGGATGATAAAATTACCGTTGAAATCTCCGACAAGGTAAGAGTAAAGGTCAATAGAGGCCATATTGCAGGAGTGATTAAACAGGATGTATTAAAATCGAACTGAACAATTTAGAATTATGAGTTTTGAGTTATGAATTGTGAATTAAAGATTTAATTAAATTCTTAACTCATCATTCTTAACTCTTAATTTCGGGTTTTAAACCCCCTTGCTCTAAACATTGTTTTAGGGCTATAATCCACGAGGAGGTGAAACATGAGGAAATATGAAACCATCTTTATTTTGGACCCTGATCTCGAAGAAGAACATGCCTTATCAGTAATCGAAAAGGTCAAAGGAATTATCACCCAAACCAACGGAGAAATCTTAAAGGTTGAAGATTGGGGGAAACGAAAACTCGCCTACGAAGTCAAAAAGAAACCTAAAGGTCATTATATCCTGATCCACTTTTCGGGATCGCCCGCCTTGCTCTCTGAATTAGAGAGAAATTTTCGAGTCATGGATGCCGTCATCAAGTTCCAATCCGTTCGATTGGGTGAACGACAAACATCCTCCTCAGAAGGTCCAATATTAGAAGAAACCCCAGAGGAGGAATCCCAGGCCATGGAGAAGACATGACCTGCTTGAACCGTGTGATCCTTACAGGAAAGGTGGTCACTCCCCCTCGACGTCATTATCGTCCAGATGGATCACCCGTGATCCAATTCTCTTTGGAATTAAATGATTCAGAGGACCGAACGGGTCAAGGAGGTCGAAATCAGATCAACATCGTGGCCTTTGGGAAATTGGCTGAGTTTAAAATTGACCTCCTCCAAAGTAGCCAGCGCCTGATGGTCATCGGTAAACTCAATCAACGACGCTGGCAAACGCCAGAAGGGAAAAATCGAACCCTCACAGAGGTGATCGCCACAGACCTCCGGACGATCGAAGACAAGAACCAAACCCTAAAACCAAAGAGGCAAGGAGAATAGAATGAAGAGACCGATGGAAAGATCAGGGCCCGACAGGAAGAAAAAACCTTTTATGAGGAGAAAGGTTTGCCGATTCTGTACGGATAAAAAATTGGATATTGATTATAAAAATCCGAAGATTCTCCGATATTTTATTACGGAACGAGGAAAGATCATTCCCAGAAGAATCTCAGGGAACTGTGCAAAGCATCAAAGACAAGTGACGGTTGCCCTTAAAAGGGCTCGTAATATTGCCATTCTCCCCTTTACGACAGCCGTTCGATAACTATAAATTCGAAGCACGAAATCCGAATTTCGAAACAATATCAAATGTTCAAAATTCAAATGTTCCAAAAAGATCATTATTTTGAAATTTGAATTTCGAATTTGCCTGCCCTGTTAAGTAGGTTTTGAGTAACTTCTGCTTTGATGTGTCATGATACGTCCGGGAAAAGTGAAGTCGTCGACTTCGGGCGAAATTACTTAACAGGGTAAAGATTTCGATATTCGGATTTAGGATTTCTCCCAGCTCTGCTGGGGGGTTAGGAGGTGATCCATGCAGGTTATTTTGTTAGAGAATATCCCTTCTTTAGGAAAGGCCGGAGACCTGGTGAAGGTCTCTGATGGATATGGGAGAAATTATCTCATCCCTCAGAAAAAGGCCCTTCTCGCCACAGAAAAAAGCCTTAAGGTTATAGAACATCAAAAGCGCCAAGTTCAACAAAGTATGGAAAAGGCGAAAAGGGATGCAGAAAAGTTGGGCCAACGGATCGAAAAGCTATCCTGCACCTTTGCAAAAACTGTTGGAGAAAGTGGAAAACTTTTCGGCTCCGTGACTTCAATGGATATTGAGAATTATCTGAAGGAAAACGGAATTGAGTTAGATCGCAAAAAGATCTCCTTAGAGGAACCCATTAAAAATTTGGGGATGTTTACCGTACCGATCAAACTCCATTCCGAGGTGACCACCCATCTTAAGGTTTGGGTGGTTCAGGAGTAACGTTTCATGAACGAAGCGGATCTCTCCTCCCACAAACTTCCTCCCCAGAATATCGAGGCGGAACAATCCATCCTGGGAGGAATCCTCATTGAAAATGAGGCGGTCAATCGGGTGATGGAAATTCTTGACGCCGATGACTTTTATCGAGACGCCCATCGCAAAATTTTTAATGCCTTGATTAACCTTTCGGAACGGGATGAACCCGCTGATCTGATCACCCTGACCAATGAACTTCGAAAAATTGACCAACTCGATTTCATCGGAGGCGCTTCCTATCTCGCCTCTCTGATTGATTCAGTCCCTACTGCTGCCAATATTGAATACTACGCCAAGATCGTCAAAGAAAAGGCGATCCTTCGGAAGTTGATTCAAACCTCCACCGACATCATCACCCAAAGTTATGAGGATCGAGGGGATGTGGAAGGGTTTCTTGATGAGGCGGAGCGGGCAATTTTTGAGATTTCGGAAAAAAGAGTGAAACCCTCTTTTTACTCCATCCGGGAAATCGTTAAAGAGAGTTTTGCAACCATTGAAAGACTCTTCAAGAAGAAAGAACTCGTCACCGGAGTTCCTTCAGGGTTTAAAGAACTGGATCGCATGACGGCGGGTTTTCAACCCTCTGACCTAATCATTATTGCCGGAAGGCCTAGCATGGGCAAAACGGCTTTCTGCCTCAATGTCGCCCAGTATGCAGCCATCGAGAATAAAATTCCCGTTGCTATTTTCTCGTTGGAGATGTCAAAGGAACAATTGGTCATTCGTATGCTCTGCTCTGAAGCCCATGTGGAAGGGACCCGGCTCAGGACAGGCTTTCTCAACGAGAGCGATTGGCCAAAGCTGACCATTGCGGCGGGGAATCTATCTGAAGCGCCCATCTACATTGACGACACAGCAGCCCTGTCAGTTTTGGAATTGAGGGCCAAGGCTCGTCGTCTTAAATCCGACCATGGCTTAGGTATGGTCATCCTTGACTATCTTCAACTGATGAAAGGGAGGGCAAGAGTCGAAAGCCGACAGCAGGAGATTTCAGAAATCTCCCGGTCCTTAAAAGCTCTTTCCAAGGAGCTTAATATCCCTGTGATCGCGGTCTCTCAACTCAGTCGGAAGACCGAGGAACGAACAGGGAATAGGCCTCAACTGTCAGACCTCCGGGAATCCGGGGCCATCGAGCAAGATGCCGATTTGATCCTTTTCCTCTATCGCGACGAAATTTATAACAGATCAGAAGATAACCCGAATCGGGGTAAGGCAGAGGTTATCATTGGAAAACAACGGAACGGTCCCATTGGTAAGATCGACCTGGCTTTTTTAGATAAATTCACGACCTTTAAAGATCTCTATAAGGGGGAAACTGAAAATACTTACGAGTCATCCTAATTCCTGTTTCACCAGCAATTCTCGGTGAAAATACAACGAGATTCTTCAGTCGCTAGGGCTCTTTCAGAATGACATTACGAAAGTCCCCAGTTGTCATTCTGAGCGAAGCGAAGAATCTCAATAGTTTGCGAACTCACCGAGAATTGCTGCTGTTTCACCTTTAATTAGAAGAAATTTTTACATTTTAAATTTGATGGTCTCCTAAAAAGTCTGAAAAGGCTATTTTCTGTCATTCCTGCGCAAGCAGGAATCCAGTATTTTCATGTAGTTAGAATTTTCTTGATTCCCGTTTTCACGGGAATGACGACTTTTTACGATTCCATTAAATTTTTCATTTTGCATTTTGCATTGAGTGTGAACTCCCAATGAATCTACCCAATATCCTGACCTTAACAAGGGTCCTTTTGATTCCATTCTTCGTCATCTTCATCATCAATAAATATTTTGAATGGGCCCTTTTCACTTTTGCGATAGCAGCGATTACAGACGGAATTGACGGTCTCCTTGCGCGCATTACTCACCAACGGACCGAATTGGGGGCTTACCTCGATCCCATCGCGGACAAGCTCCTCCTCTTCTCCGCATTTATCACGCTTGCCATCGTTGAGATTATCCCCAGTTGGTTGGTAGTCATCGTCATCGCCCGGGATGTGATCATCTTAACCGGTTTTTTGGTCATGTTCCTCACCGGTTATCACCCCGAGATCAAACCAAGCCTCTTGAGCAAGACAACTACCGCTTTTCAAATTGTCACAATCCTTCTCGTTTTAATGATCGGCTACTCCCCCACGTTTCAACAACTCTCCGTTATTGCCATTTATGGAACCGCTGTCATGACCATTCTATCAGGATCTCATTACATTTATATAGGGACTCGAATTTTAAATGAAAAGAAATAACCATCCCTCATTCAAAGAAGGGCTGGATATGGCAATCATCGTTGAGGTAACTGCAAGAGAAATCCTCGATTCCAGAGGAAACCCGACCATCGAAGTAGAGGTCTTTTTGGAAAGCGGTCATCGTGGAAGAGCCTCTGTCCCTTCCGGAGCTTCCACTGGAAAGCATGAAGCCTTGGAATTAAGGGATAAGGATCCCAAACGATATCTGGGCAAAGGAGTCCAGAAAGCAGTTCAAAACATCCATCGTGTGATGGCGCCAAAACTTGTAGGAATGGATGTCCTCAATCAAAAAGCCATCGACACGGCCATGCTTCAATGGGATGGGACTCCTAATAAAATCCGTCTGGGCGCCAATGCCATTCTGGGCGTCTCACTGGCCTGTACCAAGGCAGCCGCCAATCACTTGGGCATTTCTCTCTATCAGCATCTTGGAGGGCTTTCTGCTACTCGACTTCCCCTCCCCATGATGAATATTCTCAACGGTGGCGCTCACGCTGATAATAATTTAGACCTTCAGGAATGTATGATCCTTCCTGTGGGAGCTAAAAGTTTTAAAGAGGCGCTCAGAATGGGAACAGAGGTGTTTCATTATCTCAAAACGATTCTGAAGGGAAAGGGTTACAAAACTTCTGTGGGAGATGAAGGAGGATTTGCACCAGACCTTCGCTCTAATGAGGAGGCTTTCTCTCTAATCCTGGAGGCCATCAGAAAATCAGGTTATCAACCTGGAAAAGAGGTGGCCCTTGGCATCGATGCTGCAGCTACTGAGTTCTACCGGAATAGAGCCTATTTTCTCAAAGCTGAAAAGAAATCGAAGAGAACCTCTACTGAAATGATTGACTTTTACGAAGCCTTGATCAAGAAGTTTCCCATCGTCTCGATTGAAGATGGTCTTGCCGAAGATGACTGGAAGGGATGGAAGACTATGACAGCTCGGTTAGGGAAAAAGATCCAATTGGTTGGAGATGATCTTTTTGTCACCAATCCGAACCGGCTGATGAGAGGGATTCGAGAAAAAGTAGCCAATGCCATACTTATTAAACTCAACCAGATTGGGACATTGACCGAAACTCTTCAAGTGATTGAGATAGCTAAAAAAGCAGGATATCGAACCATCATCTCGCATCGCTCTGGCGAGACAGAGGATACGACCATTTCAGATTTAGCCGTGGGCGCCCATGCCGGTCAGATCAAGACCGGAGCCCCCTCCAG
>PEUO01000110.1:0-2791 GCA_002780715.1 Deltaproteobacteria bacterium CG03_land_8_20_14_0_80_45_14 | reverse complement strand
TTCGACTACGCTCAGGACAGGCTCTTCAGAATGACATTACGAAAGTCCCCAGTTGTCATTCTGAGCGAAGCGAAGAATCTCAATAGTTTGCGAACTCACCGAGAATTGCTGGAGTGGAACTTTTTAAATTGACAAACATTATATAATCTGATAATTCCTGTTTTACTCTAACGCAATTCTTTATTGCGGATTCGCCAACACCAAAGGGAAAAATTTTATTACAACCTCTCTGTTGAAAAGAGAGGCCTTGAACCATTGGAGGTTCAGGGTTTTGCCCTGCATCCTACGTAGTGCAGGTTGGTGGACAAATTCGAAAGGAGGGTGGGCTATGGCTAAAAAAATTAGTAGAAGAAATTTTTTGAAGAATGCAGTGATGGGTGGTGTGGCCCTGGGGACTGGATTAGGAGGTTATCGAGTCACCTATGGCCAAACTAAGAAAGCAGCAGGCCCAATCAAGATTGGCGGACAGGGTGCCATCTCAGGGGCCCATGCCGATTACGGTTGGCAGATGATGGCTGGATCCACCCTGGCAATTGAACAGATTAATGCGAAGGGCGGAATCTTAGGTCGAAAACTCGAACTGAAATTTATGGACGAAGAGTTAAAACCAGCCACCGCTGTCAAGAATGCACGATACTTGGTCACGGATTGGGGAGCTGATTTCCTTTTCGGTGTGGACTCAAGTGGAAGTGCGATGGCCATCGGTCCGGTATTACCAGAACTCAATCGACTCTTTTTCTTCACCCACGCTTCCACTCATCGGCTGACTGAAGAGTTGGTTGCTGGTAAAGGAATCAAACAGATTTTTAGAATGGCGGCACCTGTTTATCAAGATGCCCTGGCTGCCTGGGTCTTCAAAGACAATCCAGAGATCAAGCGTTGGGCGGGCATCAACTGCGATTACGAGTACGGATATGTAGCCTGGAACCTATTTAAGGAGACAATAAAAAAATTCCGTCCGGATGTGGAATTTGTTGCAGCCGCCTGGGCACCTTTCTGGACCATGGACTTCTCATCTCATATTTCAGCGGTCATGGCCGAAAAACCCGATGCGATATTCTCTACCCCATGGGCAGGGGAAGGAATGATGCTTTTGAGACAAGCCCTGATGCTTGGAGTATTTGATAAGATTCAGGCATGGTGGCAATGTATGGGCGGCTCCGTTGATCTTCTTGAAGGCATTTCCAGGGAGGTGGCGGCAGATAAATTTAAGGGGAAACTTTGGGCCACTGCTCGCTACATTCACAACTGGCCGGCCACTCCAGAAAACAAGGCATTTGTGGAGGCCTTTAGAAAGAGATGGGGAAGATTCCCAAACTATTCCGCAGAGTCGAGTTACTCATCAATTTACGCAATCAAGACTGGGGCTGAAAAGGCAAAGAGCCTTGAGACCGCTAAAGTCGGAGCTGCTCTGGAGGGGATGGAATTGAAGACCCCTGGAGGAATGCGTCTGATCAGAAAAGAGGACCATCAGGCTATCTATACTGTTCCAGCAGGAAGGGTGATGATGAGTCCGGATTATCCGATCCCCGTCCTCGGTGATCTGAAAATCATCCCGACAAAAGAATATTACCGCCATCCACCCTTTACACCGGTGGCTGCGACAAAATAGTCGATCCATAATCCCCCTTAGTCCCCCTTTGTAATCCCCCCTTTACCCCCCTTTAGTAAAGGGGGGTGTGGGGGGATTAATTGGAAATGTTTTAAAAAAAATGCTTGAGAAATTAGTTTTTCAAAGTCTCATAGGTTTAAGTTTTTCAATGTACCTCTGGCTTCTCGCCGCCGGGCTCACCCTTGTCTTTGGGGTCCTGGGGGTGTTGAACTTTGCCCACGGCAGTCTCTTTATGCTGGGTGCCTATGCCACCTTTACATTCTATGGTAAACTCGGTCTTAACTTCTGGCTATCCATTGCACTCAGCCTCATCAGTGTAGGAATCATTGGAGCAATCCTTGAACGTCTTTTTATTCGTCGTATCTATGATATTGATCTCGCCTACCAATTGATCTTAACCTTCGGCTTCATTTTGATTTTCGATGATTTGGTAAAAATTGTCTGGGGAGGGGTGGCGATGATTCCTCCGATGCCTCATTTTTTTGAGGGCAATCTTTCTGTCCTTGGCAGGCCTTTCCCTATCTACAATCTTTTTATCATCTTTGCCGGGTTGGCTGTGGCTTTAGCCCTCTGGCTCATTCTGGAAAAAACCTGGTGGGGAAGAATGATCCGGGCTTCTGCCTCCGACCGAGAGATGGCCAGCGCCATTGGAATCAACATTCCAATCCTTTTCACCACTGTATTTGTTTTTGCAGCTATGCTCGCCGCCCTTGGAGGTGCCCTGGGGACCCCTGTTCGTGTAGTGGCGCCTGGGATTGGAACAGCCATGATCATTCAAGCCTTTGTCATCACGGTCATTGGTGGTTTAGGTAACTTAAAAGGGGCCTTTGTCGGGGCTTTGATTGTTGGCATCTTGACTTCTTTCGGGATTTTGCTCTTCCCCGTCTTTGAGCTCTTCATCATCTTTGTGGTGATGGCGATTGTATTGATGGTCAAACCTGAAGGACTCTTCGGGAAATAAGCGGTAACCAATTTTAAAAATGGAATAATGGAATTTTGGAATGATGGAATATTGTGGAATCAACCAAACCTCTTTTTTTACTTGTTTATACCCATCGTTCCAGTCTTCCAGTATTCCAATATTCCAGTCTATTAAATGATCATTGACCATTGCTAATTGTTAATTGCACTTAGGTAAACCCCCGGCTTTGCCGGGGGACTCCCAGAGTTTGACATTTT